>JAAYOH010000072.1 GCA_012520375.1 Clostridiales bacterium | reverse complement strand
GATTATCGGTGGATGGCGCTCAGTTTGCCGGATGACAGCATGTCGTCGAACAGGGCGGTTTGGCTGTCGGCAGTGCTCTCTTCTTCTGTATCATCGCCGCCCTTCATATACGCATCAAAATCTTTTAAGTAGGTATCGTCGAAATCCTCGTCGTACTCAGCGTCAAAGTCGTATCCATCATCGTCGCCGGGTTCCGCATCATTCTCGTAAGCGTCGTATCCGTAGTTTGCATATGGGTCCTCTGGTTCAAGGCCGTACCCTGCATTGGAGGAATCGCCGCCTTCCAGCCAGGGCATTTGCTCTTCACCGGTGAGGGCGTACCATGCTTTGTGGACATATGTATTGAGGATGGAAGGATCCCTGCTGTAGAAGTATAATTCTGCGCCGAAGGCAGCCAGGCACACCACCAATACGATCAGGGAAAGAAACGTACAAAACACTTTTTTGACCCGGTGCGCACGGGTGACGCGGACAACGACGCGCAAAAAACCGCTGATAGAAAAGAGAAGGCCGATGAAGGGAAGCCAACACAGCAGCAAGCCAAAGAGGCTGTGCCTGATGGCTTTGTTCATGCGGCGGTTTTCGTCCCGCTCATGACCTTTCGAATAACGTTCCGTATTGCTTTCCATAGGGCTCCTTTCGTGTGAGACGCGAATCTCTTGGATATTATATCAGAAATGTGCGCTTTGGGCAAGGGCGGGGCAGTTGAACAGTTTGCAGGCGCAAAGAAGCCCAAAACGCAGTATCGAGAGCTCCATCCATCATTTTTGGCGGGATTTAGGGGCGAATGGTTGCAGAAATGCAGGATTTGAAATGTTGAATTGCTGAAAAGCGATGAAATGGCCTTGCGTTGCCTTTCATGCTGTGGTAAAATGACGTGGATTTTTCGTGAACGCCCAGGTCCCGGGCAAGTCGAAAGGAGCGGCTATACGATGAACAAGACCTATCAGCAATACGCAAAAAAAGAACTGAAGACGGAATTGGAATCATTGAGAAAAAAATACAAGAGCTATCAGAACCGCGCTCTGCAGCTGAATATGTCCCGCGGCAAGCCCTGCCCCGAACAGTTAAACCTATCCATGGACATGATGTCCGTATTGTCCAGGGGAGACGACCTTCACTGTGAGGATGGAACGGATTGCCGAAACTACGGGGTCCTGGGAGGGATCGAAGAGGCAAAAGAATTGCTGGGCGCCATGATCGAGGTGCCCGCAGATAACATCCTGATCTTCGGGAACTCCAGCCTGAACATAATGTACGACTCCATTTCCCGATCCATGACCCACGGCGTCATGGGGAACATCCCATGGAGCAAGTTGGACTGCGTCAAATTCTTGTGTCCGGTACCCGGCTACGACCGGCATTTCGCCATCACCGAGTACTTTGGCATCCAGATGGTCAATGTGCCCCTCAACGAGGATGGCCCGGACATGGATATGGTGGAACACCTCGTCTCCACGGATCCGGATGTCAAGGGGATCTGGTGCGTACCCAAGTACTCCAACCCCACCGGCATCACCTATTCCGAAGAGACCGTCCAACGCTTTGCCAGGCTGAAGCCTGCCGCCAGGGATTTCCGCATATACTGGGACAACGCCTACTCGGTGCAGCACCTGTATGAGGATAAGCAGGATTATCTCATCGAGATCCTGGGCGAGTGCAAACGGGCGGGCAATCCGGATCTGGTGTACAAATTCACCTCCACTTCCAAGATCAGCTTTCCCGGATCCGGCATTGCCGCCATCGCTGCTTCCCTGAACAACCTTCAAGACATCCGCAAGCAGATGGCCGTCCAGACCATTGGACACGACAAGGTAAACCAACTCCGGCATGTGCGCTTCTTCAAGGACCTGGACGGCATCACCCAGCACATGAAAAAACACATGGAGATCTTACGCCCCAAGTTTGAGCTGGTGGAGAGCATATTTGAAGAGGATTTGGCGGGGCTCGGGGCAGGAACCTGGACCAAGCCCAGGGGTGGCTATTTCATCTCCTTTGACGCCGTGCCAGGCTGCGCCCGGAACATCGTGAGCCGCTGCAAGAAGGCGGGGGTGGATCTGACGCCTGCCGGCGCTACCTATCCCTATGGCAACGACCCCAACGACAGCAACATCCGGATCGCGCCTTCCTACCCCTCCATGCACGACCTGGAAACTGCTGCGCGCATCCTGACCCTGTCGGTGCGGATTGAAACAATCAAGAGCATTCTGCAGCCCATGATCTGATGCCTTGAACGATTGAAAGAGCCCGGGGAGGATGCCCCGGGTTCTCTTATGCGGTTTCAAAAAAGCGGGTGACGAAATCGGTGAACTGCTTCACGCCGGATGCCGCCGCTGTACCTTTTGGGGTTATCAGATACAGGGTGCGGGTAAGCGAGTCTTCCGGAAGTTCGAACATCAAGAGCCGCTTTTCCTGGACGTAGTCCCGGGCAGCAATCTCGGAAATGAGGGAGATCCCCATACCTCCCGCTACCAGCCTTTTTACCGTCTCCTGATCGTTGACCCGGGCAGCTACCCGAAGAAACTGTACGTCGATGCCAAGCCCCGCCAAATAGCGGTCCGCTTGTCGGGGTGTTTCCACAGGCGTTTCCCGGAGGATGAAGGGTTCGTCCAAAAGGGATTGGATGGGACAGGGGAGGGCGGTATCCAGGGCGAGGTATCTGTCTGTCACCGGCGTGATGAACACCATGCGGTCCCGGTAGAAGGGCAGGGCGCTGAGGGTATCCTCTTCGGGTACCTCAGAAACCAATCCAAGATCCAGGAGGCCGTCGATCATTTGTTGCCGGATATCCGGGCTGTTCGACTGGCGGATGGAAAAATAGATATCCGGGTACTGCCGCCCGAATTCCGGCAGGAGTCTGGGCAGGAGATAGTTTGCGGGAATAGTGGAAGCGCCCAGGCGGAGAATGGTGTGGGGTTGGGGTGAGCAACTTGTCACCATCCGATCCCTGAGGACGAGGATGTCCCGGGCATGCTGGTATACATCTTTGCCCTTGTCGGTGAGCCTGATGCCCCGGGTGGAGCGTTCTAACAGCTTTACCCCAAGCTGTTCCTCCAGCTGCCGGACGTGTATGCTGACAGTGGGCTGAGACAGGTACAGCAACTGCGCCGCTTTGGTGAAACTGCCGGTACGCACCACGGCTTCAAAGGATTCAAGTTGTTTCATTTCCATGGAGCAACTCCTTGAGTGCGGTCAGGGTATAGTCAACGTCCTCCTCTGTGTTGAAGTACCCAAAGGAGAAGCGTATGGTTCCTTCTGGCCAGGTACCCAAGCTTTTGTGGGCTTCTGGTGCGCAGTGAAGGCCGACCCGGGTGAGGATACCGTACTTTTCTTCCAAAAGTCCGGCGATCCTGGCAGGGTCTTGGAAAGGAGGCTTTACCGAGACCACGCCTACCCGGTCGGTAATGTGCATCGGGCCGGCAACGGAGATGCCCGCTGCTTGCAAGCCTGTGAGAAAACGCTCCATCAGGGAAAGTTCATGGCCGAGAACGGAGAAGACTTCGGTCTTTATTCCCTCATCAAAAGCGACTTCTGTATCTTTACTGTTAAACAGACCGGGGTCATTCATTTTTAGCCAAGTAAGAGCGGCCAGTAACCCCATGATCCCGGGCAAATTCGGGGTGCCGGCTTCGAATTTATCCGGAAGGAAGGCAGGCATATCCGTGGTATGGCTGATGCTGCCGGTGCCTCCTGCAATCAGCGGATCGATCGATCGGGCGATATCCTTCGTTACGGCAAAGCCCCCCACCCCCTGGGGCCCCATCATGGCCTTGTGGCCGGGAAAAGCTATGGCGTGGACGCCCATCTTCTCCATGTCAATTTTTACCAGCCCCGCGGTCTGGGCAGCGTCCAGGATGAAATACAGGCCCTTTTCCCTGCAAAAGCGCCCTACTTCCTGCACAGGAAACAGAGCGCCGCATACGTTGGATGCGTGGGTCATGACGATAGCTTTGGTATTGGGTTTCAAAAGCCCGGGCAGAAATTCAAGGAGAAGTTTTCCTTGAGCGCTCACCGGAATCGTGGTGTAAGTAACAATCCCTTTGTCCCTCAATTGCTCCAGGGGCCGCATGACGGCGTTGTGTTCCATAGAAGAGGTCAGTACATGGTCCCCCTCTTTCAGCAACCCTTTGAGCAACATGTTCAGGGACAGCGTGGCGCCTCCCGTCAGGATGATTCCCCGTTCATCGGGGGCATTCAATAGTTCGCGGATCAGACAACGGGTTTCGTACAGTGATTCTTCCGCTTGGTAAGCGGTTTTGTAGCGTCCCCGATTCACGTTGGCGCCGCAATCCGTGATATAGTTGGCAACGGCTTTTGCGACGACAGGAGGCTTGGGGAAACTGGTTGCTGCATTGTCAAGGTAAATCATGCCCATAAAATGCCCTCCGATCCGCTGTGTGATGCATCCAGTATACACCCAACCCATTGAAATATCAAATAAGTAAATCAATATTATCAATAAAACATATTGTACAAAAGGCCCATCCTGCAGTATAATTTGAAAGAATCATCATGGAAAAATGGGAGGTTTGTATCATGACGAACAAGCGGGAGACCCGCATCATTCTCCTTGCCGGTGCTTTGATCGGGCTGATTGCTGCCCTGCTGGTTCCCTTGGGCAATCCCGGCAACATGGGTTTTTGTATCGCCTGTTTCCTGCGGGATACTGCGGGCGCCCTGAAGCTTCACAGCGCTGCTGCGGTACAGTATATCCGGCCCGAGATCATGGGATTGGTTCTGGGCAGTTTTCTGCTGGCGCTGCTGCGGGGCGAGTTCAAGCCTCGGGGCGGCAGCTCACCGGCGACCCGGTTTATCCTTGGCTTTTTCGTGATGATCGGTTGTCTGATGTTTTTGGGTTGCCCTTTTCGGATGATTCTTCGCCTGGCGGGGGGTGACCTGAACGCCTTGGCGGGGCTCATAGGGTTTGCCGCAGGCATCCTCGTGGGCGTTTACTTCCTGAACAAGGGCTATTCCCTGAAGCGCAGCTATACCCTGAGCCTGTCCGAGGGACTTTCGCTTCCTACAATCTCCATCGTCCTGTTGATCCTCTTGCTGGCGGTCTCCGGACTGCTGGCGTTTACCGAGGCGGGGGGCGGTCCCGGCGGCGCCCATGCACCCATATGGGTCAGCCTGGCTGCAGGCCTGGTCGTAGGGGCCCTGGCCCAATATACCCGCCTTTGCATGGTGGGCGGCATCCGGGACCTGGTCCTGTTCCGTGAAACAAAACTGTTGAGTGGTTTTGCCGCTGTTTTTGTCGCGGCTTTGATGATGAATCTCATCCTGCACCTGGGAGGCAGGGCCTCTTTCTTTGTGTCATTTGAAGGACAGCCTGTATCCCATACGGATTTCCTGTGGAATGCTTTGGGGATGGCTCTGGTGGGATTGGGCTGCGTGCTGTTGGGGGGATGCCCCCTGCGGCAGCTGGTGTTGGCAGGAGAAGGCAATACGGACAGCACCATGGCGGTGCTGGGGCTGGTATGCGGCGCCGCCTTCGCCCACAACTTAGGCCTTGCTTCCAGCGGGGCAGGCCCCACCCTGAACGGAAAGATCGCGGTGGCCATCGGACTGGCGACAGTGCTATTGATCGCCGTCATGAACACATTTCAAAAAGGAAAGAAATAGGGGGAACAAGAGATGACTGTATTGGATGCAAGGGGATTGTCATGCCCCGAACCCGTGATCCTTCTCCGACAGGCAATGAAGAAGAAGGATGATTGCTATGAAATCCGGGTGGACAACGAGACTTCCCGGGAGAATGTAACCCGATATGCGGAACACCAGGGATACCATGTATCGGTCAGTGAGGAAGCGGGAGATTATGTGCTGCTCGCCCAAAGACCGTGATACACATCGCCACTTTCCATGCCCACATCGGCGCCATCCGCTGCAAGCGGGACTGTGAGCGGGCAGGTTGGAAAGCCAGACTGATGCCGGTGCCCAGGTCTCTCAGCAGCAGCTGTGGAACCTGTGTGCGGTATGAAGGGGACAGGCTGTACCCCTGCAGGGAAATGCCGGAAGAATTGGAACAGATCGCCACAGAACGGGATGGGAAATACGTGACCCTATACCGGGCGGAAGAGGGGGAAGAGGCATGGAAAGCGCTGTCAGACTGACCAAATTGGCCAAATGCGCGGGCTGCGGCGCCAAGATGGGGGCAGGTACCTTGTCCAGGATGCTGTCCGGCTTTGAGACGTTGACGGATCCCAACCTGTTGGTGGGTTTTGAGCGCAGCGACGATGCCAGCGTATACCACCTGGACGACGAACGGGCCCTGGTACAGACCGTGGATTTTTTCCCGCCGGTGGTGGATGACCCCTTTGTCTTCGGCCAGATCGCGGCAGCCAACGCATTCAGCGACGTGTACGCCATGGGGGGTGAACCCCGGTTGGCCATGAATCTGATGTGTGTACCCGAGGATATGCCGGAGCACACCGTCCGGGAAATCTTGAAGGGTGGGTACCATAAGGCGCTGGAAGCCGGGGTCATCATTACCGGAGGCCACACCATCCACGGTCCAGAACCCCTGTACGGGCTCTCGGTTACCGGCTTTGTTCATCCGAAAAAGTTCCTGAAAAACTGCGGGGCCAAGCCCGGCGATGTCTTGATTCTCACCAAAAAGTTGGGGGGCGGCATCCTTTTGACCGGTGCGAAGGGCGACATGGTGGAAAAGGAAACCCTATTGGCCCTGGAGCGGCAGATGTGCACCCTGAACAAGAAATCAGCCCAGGCCATGACACCATTCTCCGTGCATGCCTGCACCGATGTGACCGGCTTTTCCTTGATGGGGCATGCATTGGAGATGGCCCAGGGCAGCGACTGTTCCATGGTTCTTCAAACCACGGAGATCCCCCGCTTCCAGGAAGCGATAGAATTGGCGGAAATGGGATTTGTTCCCGCCGGCGCCTACCGGAACCGCGCCTTTGCCGGCCCCTATGTGCAGGCGGAAGGGGTAAGCCGCGCCGTGCAGGACATCTGCTATGATCCACAGACCAGCGGCGGTTTGCTCATCGCTGTGCCCGAAGGGGAGGCGGAGGCCCTTATGGCCACTTTGAAGGCGTCGGCGCCGGCTGCGGCCATCATCGGCGCCGTGGTGACCCGGAAGGAGAAGAGCATCTACCTGGTATGAGCATTCTTGTGGAGGGATTGGGTATTCGCCCCGGCATCACGGCGATCATCGGCAGCGGGGGAAAGACACGACTGATTGGACAGCTGGCCCTGGAGCTAAAGCCTTATGGCCGGGTTCTGGTGACCACCACCACGAAAATATTTCCCGCAAGAGGGATGCCCCTGATCACGTTACCGGACGTGCGACTGATTCAAAGCTGTTTTGAAACAGAGCATTGCCTTTGCTTGGGCACCCCTTTGACGGATGGCAAGTTGGGCACTCCAAAGTTGCCCTTTGAGCGGCTTCTAAAGCTGGCTGATTATGTGCTGGTGGAAGCGGACGGCGCGCGGCAGCTGCCTTTGAAAGCTCATGAGTCCTGGGAGCCGGTGATCCCCCAAGGGGCCCGGGTGATCCTGGTGGCGGGACTCGCGGGTTTCTATCAAGAGATACAACACGTGGCTCACCGCCCGGAGCTGTTTGCCCGCATCGCCGGCTGCAGCATTATGGACAAGGCTACGCCGGAAAGGCTTGCGGCTGTCATTGAGCATGAAGGATTGGCGGATCTGGTGCTGTTCAACCAGGGGGAAAGCCAAGGGGCACGCCGGGCTGCCAAAGCGTGCGCCCGGAACCTTTCGATCCCTTCCTGTGTAACCAGCCTATACTTGATCCAGTCTGATGCGGACTGCTATTTTGAATCATTATCGGAGGGAAAGTAAATGACCGTTCTGATCCGGGGGGCGGGCGATATGGCCAGCGGCATCGCCCTGCGCCTGTTTCATGCAGGGTACGATATCGTCATGACCGAGCTCGGATGGCCAACGGCCATCCGCAGAACGGTCTCTTTTTCGGAGGCGGTCAGGAAGGGAACGTCTTTGGTGGAAGATGTGCTGGCAGTTCGGGCAGAGGACCCGGATGAGGCACGGGCGATCATGAGGTCCCGGCGCATTCCGGTGTTGGAAGACCCCCAAGGCCTTTGTATCCACCGGATCAAACCGGACGGCGTGGTGGACGCTATCCTGGCCAAGCGCAATACCGGGACAAAGATCACCGACGCCCCGGTGGTGGTCGGGGTAGGGCCGGGTTTTACGGCGGGGGTGGACTGCCATGGGGTGGTGGAAACCATGCGAGGACACGACCTGGGTCGGGTGATCCTGGAGGGGACCGCCCTGGACAACACAGGGGTGCCTGGCACCATCGGAGGATATGGGTCGGAGCGGGTGCTTCGGGCGCCGGAGACGGGCATCTTTCGAAGCAGGGCAGCCATTGGAGACCTGGTGCGCAAGGGAGATGTCGTGGCAGAGGTCAATGGCATCCCCATGGTGACCGGCATAGATGGGGTTCTGCGGGGATTGCTCCCTGATGGGACGCCTGTTACGAAAAATATGAAGAGCGGCGATGTGGACCCCAGGGGCGAGGTGCGTTGCTGTTTCACGGTTTCGGACAAGGCCCGGGCGGTGGGGGGCGGCGTGCTGGAGGCACTCATGCGTTTTTCGTGCAAATGAGCCCGGAATCAGCAATTGTACAATCGAAAAGGAAAGTGAATGCCCGTGCAGAGCATATATGAAAAGGCCCTGGACCTTTTGGAAAAGGGGGAAGACCTGGTGCTGTGCGTCATCGTGGCCACAGCGGGCTCCACCCCAAGGGGCCCTGGCAGCAAAATGCTTGTGGGGCGCGATGGCGTCCCGATGGGAACGGTGGGCGGCGGACAGGTGGAATACAAGGCGGTACAAATGGCCGGGACCCTCATGGGATCGAGAGGATACCGCCTGGTGGAGCACGAGCTGGTCCAGGACGGGACGGGGAGATCTGACGGGGTGTGCGGCGGTCGGGTGCGCTTGCTTTTCCTGCCCATGGATCCTGGGGATCTGGCTCTCTGTTCAGCCCTCCGACAAATTGCAGACATGGAAAGGACGCGGGAAAAGGGCTGGGTTTCCTTCGAACTGAAAGAGGGGGATTGGAAGCTTCATGCATGGGCGTCGGGAAGCCGTCCGGCAGAACCACCTGGACTGTTTGGGCGCGCCCCCGTGTTTCTCCCCGGAGAGGTCGTGCTATACGCAGAACCCATCCGGCGACCCCTGCGGGCGATCCTCTGCGGGGGAGGCCATGTGGGGCAAGCTTTGTGCCGGGTACTGGTAGGCCTGGACTATGCGGTGACGGTGTACGACGACCGGGAATACCTGGCGCTCCCCGATAATTACCCGGGAGCGGAACGGGTCATCCTGGGGACGTATGGGGAACTCACCCAAAAGTTGTCCATCGAAGAGGGAGACTATGTGCTGGTCATGACCCATGGGCATCGGGATGACTTTTTGGTGCTTTGCCAGGTACTCAGGACACGGGCATCCTATATCGGATGTCTGGGATCGGAACGCAAGGCAGCTTCCGCCCGTGCATGGCTTGGGGAAGAGGGCTTTTCGGAAGAGGACATCCGGCGCATCCACTGCCCTGTAGGGCTGCCCATCGGAGCCAAGACCCCAGGAGAGATCGCGATCTCCATTGCAGCGCAGATGATCCAGCATGCGGAAAAGGAAGGGAATACTCTGTGAAATCCACGTTGGATGCTTGACAGGCGGATTTGATTGGTCTATGATGGGCGCAGATTGGACGCTTCAAAATGACGAAAGGCGGAATGAAATCCATGAAAAGGGTAAGGACGCTATTTTCCGGTATGCTCGCCGGGCTGTGCATCGCAATGGGCGGCACGGTCTTCCTCTCCGTGGACAACAGGGTACTGGGTGCGCTGCTGTTTTCCGTAGGCCTTTTCTGTGTCTGCTCCTTCGGTTTTTCCCTGTTTACAGGCAGGGTATGCTATGTATTTGACAACGACCTCTCCTACGCCCTGGAGCTGCCCTTTATGTGGGTAGGCAACCTGATGGGCACTTGGCTCTTGGCCATGGTGGAATGGATGACCCGGTCAGGGGCGGCCTTGGCGGATAGGGCGCGGGTCCTGTGCGAGGTAAAGCTTGGCGATGGGTTGATCAGCATTTTTTTGCTCGCTGTGCTGTGCAACATCCTGATTTTTATCGCGGTGGAGGGCTACAAGACCATCCCCCATTCCTTGGGAAAGTACCTTGCCATGATTTTTGGGGTGACGGTGTTCATACTCTGCGGTTTTGAACACTGTGTGGCCAATATGTACTATATCAGCCTGGCGGGGGTGTGGAGCGGCAAAGCCCTTTTGTATGTCCTGGTCATGACCCTGGGCAACGCGGTCGGGGGCGTTCTGCTCCCCCTGATCCGAAAATATCTTCTGAGCGCAGGATAGCGAATGCGCTTTTCCAAAGAGAAACCGACGATGGATGGAAATTATGGAAAAAGCAAAGGTATATTTTACGGATTTTCGGGTTGAAGTGGGCTCCAGCGGCCTGATCGGCAAGATCAAAATGTTGATGCAAAAGGCCGGCATAGACAAAATCGACATGGAAGGTAAATTTGTCGCCATCAAAATGCACTTCGGGGAACTGGGCAACCTGAGTTTCCTGCGCCCCAACTACGCCCGGGCGGTGGCGGATCTGGTGAAGGAAAAGGGCGGGAAGCCCTTCCTGACCGACTGCAACACCATGTATCCCGGCAGCCGCAAAAACGCGCTGGAACACCTTGAATGCGCATGGTTGAACGGCTTCACGCCCCTGACTGTGGGTTGTCCCATCCTGATCGCGGATGGGTTGAAGGGAACTGACGACGTGGATGTGCCGGTCCGGGGCGGGGAATACATAAAAGAAGCCCACATCGGCCGCGCCATCATGGATGCAGATGTCTTCCTCTCCCTTACTCATTTCAAAGGCCATGAGATGACCGGCTTCGGCGGCACCGTCAAAAATATCGGTATGGGCTGCGGCTCCCGGGCGGGGAAGACCGCCCAGCACGCCAGCGGAAAGGCAATGGTATATCAGGAGAAGTGCCGGGGCTGTAAGCGCTGCCTGTCAGCCTGCGCAAACGCCGGACTGGTCTTTGACCCAGGAAATAAAAAGATGCATGTGGATGGGGACCATTGCGTGGGTTGCGGCCGCTGTCTGGGCGCTTGTAATTTCGATGCCATTGATTTCCTGCAAAACAATGCACCTTTCGACCTGAACTGCCGTATGGCGGAGTATGCCAAGGCGGTGACCGACGGCAGGCCCTGCTTCCACGTGTCCCTGGTATGCGATATCTCACCGAACTGTGACTGTCATGCGGAGAACGACGCGCCCATCCTGCCCGATGTAGGCATGTTCGCCTCCTTTGATCCCATCGCCCTGGATCAGGCCTGTGCGGATGCCTGCCTGAAGAGCCAGCCCATGCCCAACAGCCAGCTGACGGACAATATGCGCCGTGCGGATTTCCACGACCATCATGATCATTTTGTCAACAGCCGCCCTGATGCAGAGTGGAGGAGCTGCCTGGAACACGGGGAGAAGATCGGGCTGGGCACCCGCTGCTACGAGCTGATCACCCTTCGGTGATGGATGTATGGACGAAGTGCTGCGGTATTTTCAAAAGGGGTTCAATTACTCCCAGGACGGTCCGGGCAATCGCCTGGTGTATCACCTGAGCGGCTGCAACCTCCACTGCCCCTGGTGTTCCAACCCCGAGGGGTTGGCGCCCGGGGGCGGCAGGGAGGAAACCGTTTCCCGGATTTTGCGGGCGGTGGCTTCTGCCAGGCCCATGTTCTTTGACGGCGGCGGCTTGACCCTGACGGGGGGCGAGGCAACCCTGCAGTTCAAAGCGGTAATGCAGTTGCTGGAAAAAGTGAGGGACCTCGGGATCCATACCTGCATAGAGACCAACGCGACTCATCCCCGGTTACCGGAGCTCTTTCCCCTGCTGGATCTTTTGATCGCGGATTACAAGATTCCGGACAAGGAGGCGCTGTTCTCATGGACCGGGGCGGATATCTCCGTGGTGGAGGAAAACATTCGCAAGGCAGCAGCCTTTGGGATCCCCCTGGCCCTTCGGACCCCTCTGATCCGCGGAGTGAACGACGATGAGGATGACTTGGCGGGCTTTGTGCGCTTTTTTGGCGAAGTGAAAGGGCCCGGGGTAACGGTAGAGTTTTTGCGCTATCATGAGTATGGCAGGGACAAATGGGAAAAGATGGGCATGCGCTATGCCATGGCGGATGCATTTGTGGGCACAGAACGTGTTTTGCAGTTTGAAAGGGCCTGCCGGGAGGCAGGCATTGACGTGGTAAGGACGTAAAAAGACAGGGAGGAAGAAGTATGTATACGTTGCCCGGTTCGGCAAAGGTCATTACGGCCATGGCAAAGGAATTGTTTCGGGAAGAGCGTGCGCGGCTGCGCCTGGACGGCTGGTTCTACCTGAAAGAGAGTTATATCCGGCATGAGGCGGCCTACGCCGACCTCCCCCCCATGGAGCGGGCAGCCTGCCAGTTGAAGGAGGCCATCCGGGAACTGCCCCTGGAAATCAGCAAGCATGCACTGTTTGCGGGGACCCAGCGGGATGCTTTTGCCCGCAGCTATGCCTTGATCAACCCCAGCTTCCAGGTGGAGTCCTTTGCGGGCTACTGTGATCCCACGGCGGTCTTTGACGATATCGAACCCAACGAGGAGATTACCGCGGAGCGAATCCGGCAGGTGAGAGAACACGACCGCCAGACGCCTTATGTGAAAAAGCTCAGTCAAACCTATGAGGCCGCAGAGCGCTATACCGGGGAAGTTGCCTTCTTCATGGAACAGGTCACCGGCCATGTGGTACCGGACATTCGGCCGGTGCTGCGGGATGGCGTATGTGCCCAGATCGCAGATCTGGAGGAAAAGATCGCCAAGGAGGCGGACCCGAAAAAGCGCTCCGGCTTCCGGGCCATGAAAACGGCACTGGAGGCGGTTCTGGTCTTGGCAGAGCGCTACGGGGACATCGCCCGGGAACAGCTACAAACTGCGGATGAAACGGATAAGTCCCGTCTGGAAGCCATAATCGCGGCCCTTGAGCAGGTACCGGCCCGGGGAGCCAGGGGGCTCTTTGAGGCCATCCAGAGTTTTGTCCTGATGTGGCAGGTGATGTGCATTGAGCAGGCGCCCAACCCCTTTGCTTTCTCTGTGGGCAATGCAGACAGGGTGTTCGAGCCCTATCGTGCCATGGACGGCATGGACCGTGAGGACGCTGCAGCCCTTCTCAAACACCTGCTGGTGTTCTACAACGTGGCGGACCGCAGCTGGGCTATTTCCCAGAACCTGATCGTGGGAGGGCGGGATACAAAGGGCAATGACCTGACCAATCTCACCAGTTACGCCCTGCTGGATGCCTACTACGATATGAACCTGCCTCAGCCTATCCTGTCCACCAAACTGCACAGGAATACGCTGGACGAGCTGTACAAGGAGATGGGCCGTTTCTTCTTTACCCCTGGCTGCCTGACCCCCTCCCTGTTCAACGACGACAGCCTGTTCCCCATTTTAAAAGCCCACGGGGTACGGGATGAGGATTTGCCGGATTATGGCATAGCGGGTTGTCAGGAGCCCCTGATCATGGGCAAAGACAACGGAAACACCACCAATACCTGGCTGAACCTGGCCAAGATCCTGGAGCTGACCCTTACCGGCGGCAAGTCCCTGGTGACCGGCGAGGAGATCGCCCACTATGCTGCGGTTCTGCCCCCCGTAGAACGACTGCGCAATTTACGGGAGCTTTTTTACGAGAACCTTGCCGGATTCCTGAAGGAGATGGAAAAAGCGGCCAACGGCTGCTCAGAGGCGGTTTCCTGCCTGCCCGTGCCCTTCCTTTCCACCATGATGGGGGGTCTGGAAACGGGCTACGACATGCGGGATACCGTGCACCAGGGCACCCGCTACAATGGCAGCGGTTGCCTCATCCACGGACTTGCCGTGGTGGCAGACTCCTTTGTGGCGGTGGATCATTTGTTGGCAGAGAAGCCGGAGCTGGCTGAAGATCTTCTAAAAGCCCTGGAGAAGGATTTTGAGGGCTATGAAGAATTGCGCAGCTACCTTTTGAGCTTGCCCAAATATGGCAACAACGAAGATGAGCCAGATGAGGAAACAGTTGCCATTGCCAACAGAGTATCCGATATGGTGAAAAGCCTCAGAAACTACCTGGGCAATCCCTTCCGGGTGGATTTTTCTACGCCTTCTACCCACCTTTTGTATGGTTACTGGGTGGGCGCCCTGCCAAACGGCCGCAAGAGCCGTGACATGCTGAACTATGGTGTAGATCCCTTTGCGGGGGAAGCAGGGAATGGGCTGGGCCTTCGGACCCTATCCACCATGAAGCTGCCCTTTGAAAAGTTCGCGGGAGGGTATGCCAGCCATTTCGGCATCGATCCCAAGTACTTTACATCCGACAGTCATGAGGGAAAGGGGTTGGAGTTCAAACAAAAGGTGGTACAGCCCCTGTTCTTCAACGAACTGGCCGACCATATTTCCCCCTTCTACCTGTACGTCAATGTGACAACCCCCGAGATGCTGCGCAAAGTGCTGGCAAACCCCAAAAAATATGCGCCCAGCGGCGTATATATCATGCGCATCCACGGAACTTTCGTAAACTTCCTTGATTTGTCTCCTGCCATCCAGGAGGACATCATCCGCAGGTTGGATCCCGAATCCACCTCCATCGAGTGCTGATTATGAAGAAGTTGCTTGGCCGTACCCTGCGTACGATAGGGGGACTTTTGGTCTTTTCCTTCGGCACATATTGCACCATTACCGCAAACATCGGGCTGGGCCCATGGGAATGCCTTTCCATGGGCTTGTCCTTTCATGTCCCCTTCAGTTACGGGATCGTCCATTCCACCGTTGGACTGATCATCCTGGCCCTTGACCTGGTGTTGGGCGAGAAGATCGGTCTGGGTACCGTGTTGGATGCCTTGCTCGTGGGCAATTTTGTGGATCTGTTCGATGTGATGGGGTTTATGCCAAAGCTCCAGGCGCTCCTCCCCAGAGTGGGCCTCTTCGTATTGGGATTGTTGGTGCTGGCTTTGGGACAGGCAATTTACATGTCGGCAGGACTGGGCTGCGGGCCCAGGGACACCCTGATGGTGGGGCTGGGCAGGCGCATGAAGCACGTCCGGATCGGGTTGGTGGAAACTGCCATTTTGCTTACCGTGCTCCTGGTCGGCTGGCTGTTGGGAGGGCCGGTGGGCATCGGCACCCTCATCGCCGGTCTTGGCAGCGGAGCTGCCATGCAATTGGTCTTTTCCCTGTTGCGCTTTGAACCCCGAAGCGTTCACCATGAGAGCCTGATCGATACCTGGCGTACGATCGTACAATATGCCGGTGGAAGGGGTAGGACTGGAACATGAAAAGACTGGTGCAATTTGTTGTCATCCTGGGGATCTCCTTTGTGGGAGAAGTGTTGGATCGTCTGATTCCCCTGCCCATCCCCGGAAGCATATATGGCATGGTTCTGCTCTTTCTGCTGCTCGCTGCCAGAGTGCTGCCCCTGGGTTCGGTGCGGGAGACTGCACATCTTTTGATCAAGTGGATGCCCCTGATGTTCATCCCCGCTCTGGTGGGTGTGATGGATGCCTGGGGAGAACTGATGAAGATCCTGGTCCCTGTCCTGATTGCCTCGTCCATCGTAACTTTCCTTGTGATGGGGGCTACCGGCTGGACCGCCCAATGGATGCTGGGGCGGAAGAGAAGGGGGGAGAGGAACCGTGACTGACTGCGCCTATCTGGGAGTACTGATCAGCTTGGCGTCCTACTGTATAGGTGCCAAGTTGAAGAACAAGTTCAGATGTTCCTTGTTCAATCCCCTGGTGATCTCCGGGCTGCTGACCATCGCTCTTCTGTTATTGCTGAAGATCCCTTACGAAAGCTACCGTGCGGACGCCAAGTGGATAAGCTATTTGCTGACCCCTGCCACGGTGAGTTTAGCGGTTCCCCTGTACGAACAGGTCCATGTGCTGAAAAAGAACACTTTGGCTATCCTCACGAGTATCCTCGCCGGGGTAATCACCAGCCTGGTTTGCGTCGGGCTCATCGCCCTGTTCTTCTCCCTGGATCGGGCTTCTCTGGTCACCCTGCTGCCCAAGTCCATCACCACCGCCATCGGGATGCCCCTTTCAGGGCAGTTGGGCGGCAATACCTCCATCACGGTCGCTGCGATCATCATCACCGGAGTGGTGGGCAACACCTTTGCCGAGGGTTTCTTGAAACTGATTCGGGTGACGCACCCGGTGGCAAAGGGACTGGCGATCGGCACCTCAGCCCATGCCATGGGAACCGCCCGGGCTATGGAGATGGGGGAAGTGGAGGGGGCCATGAGCAGCCTTTCCATCGCCCTTGCAGGGCTCTTGACCGTGCTGTTGATCCAGTTCATCTGACTTAAAACGTGAATCCATGAAGACAAAGGGAAACATCATGGTCTTGCTGTCCGGCATCCTGTGGGGCTGTATCGGAGTTTTGATCAAAAAACTCAACGCGGGCGGGCTGGGCGCCATGCAAATATCCATGGTGCGCATGGTGTTCGCGGCTCTTCTTTTTACCGGAACCCTTGCACTCGTAGCCCCGGGAAAACTAAGGGTCCGGGTCAGGGACCTTTGGATGTTCGTGGGGACCGGTATCGTCAGTGTGGTTTTATTCAATGTGTGCTATTTTTATACCATGATCAAAAGCCAGGCTTCCATCGCAGTTGTACTGCTGTATACCTCTCCGGTATTCGTCATGTTGCTGTCGGCGCTGATCTTTCACGAGCGCATCACACGGGCGAAATTGCTGGCCCTGGCCCTTAGCCTGTGCGGTACTGCCCTGTGCGCCGGGCTGATAGGGGGCGGATATCGAGTGACGCCCTTGGTTCTGTTGACTGGGCTGGGATCGGGCTTGTTCTACGCCCTTTACTCCATCTTCGGCAGTGTCGCCCTGAGGCACTACGATAGTTTGACAGTATCGGCCTATACTTTTTTATTCGGAGCCTTGGGTACGTCCCTCATAGGACAACCCGTGGAGACTTTTACGATACTCGCTCAGGATACCATGTTGATCTTGTGGGGAGCGGGGATCGGGCTGGTTTGCACCATCCTTCATTGAAACAGATGGAAGCAGGGAAAGCTGCGATCCTGGTAGCTGTAGAGCCGGTAGTGGGGGCCGCGATCGGCATCGTGTTTTTCCGGGAAAGTTGTGATATAGGAAAAATTCTGGGGATGGCACTGATTCTGGTAGTCATCTTGTTGCTAAACCTGCCAGCCCGCGCATCTAAAAGGAAATTAACTTGCGGTAACGGCGGAGAAATGGTATAATGGCAATGCAATGACGGAGAAGAGACCCGACATTTGGTCGCCCGACAGAGACGTGTGCCGAGGCTGAAAGCCCACGGGGACGACGGACGGGTCGGTTCGCTCCCGAGCTTTTTGGCCGAAGGCACTGCTGTGTAAGCTGGAACGGAGTCATCCTCGTTATCCGGATGAGAGGCTGGCCTTCTAAGTTTGGCAGCGATCTTGGGTGGTACAGCGAGCCGACTCGCCCCAATGGGGCGGGTCGTTTTTCTTAGCATGTAGGGAGGGATATCTATTATGCGGGAACAACTGGAAAACATCTTGTCGCGGGTACAGGCTGAACTTTCAGCGATACAGGATACCGGCGCCCTGGAGCAGCTGCGGGTAAAAGTCATGGGCAAGAAGGGCGAATTCACCGCGATTCTGCGGGGCATGGGACAGATACCGGCGGATCAACGACCTGCCATGGGGCAAATGGTGAACGAAGTGCGCAACAAGTTGGAGAGCGCCATTGAGGAGGCAAGGATCCGGCTGGGACTGATCGAAAAAGAAGCCCGCCTGAAGCAGGAAGCCATTGACGTTACGCTGCCCGGAACCTCCCGGTGTCGGGGGTCCTTGCATCCCATGAGCATCGTGCTGGATGATCTGCTGGACATTTTTACCGGTATGGGCTTTGAAGTGGTGGAAGGGCCGGAGGTGGAATACGATCATTATAACTTCGAGCTGCTCAATCTGCCCAAACATCACCCGGCCCGGGATGCTCAGGATACCTTTTACATCGATGACAACATCGTGCTGCGTACCCACACCTCCCCGGTCCAGGCGCGCATCATGACCACCCGCAAGCCCCCCATTCGCATCGTGTGCCCTGGCAGAGTGTATAGGGCCGACGAAGTAGATGCTACCCATTCCCCCGTATTCCACCAGATCGAGGGGCTGGTCATCGACGAAGACATTTCCATCGGCGATTTGAAAGGTACTTTGGATACCTTTGCTCACAGGCTGTACGGCCCGGGAGTCACCACCCGCTTCCGTCCTTCTTTCTTCCCCTTCACAGAGCCTTCCGCCGAGGTGGACCTGACCTGTGCCAATTGCGATGGAGCGGGCTGTAAAATGTGCAAGGGGACGGGATGGATCGAGGTACTGGGTTCGGGTATGGTAAACCCCAAAGTCCTCGAGATGTGCGGGATCGATTCGAAAAAGTATACCGGTTTTGCTTTTGGAATGGGCATAGAACGCCTGGCAATCCTCAGGTACAATATACCCGATATGCGATACCTGTATGAAAACGACCTGAGATTCCTGAAGCAGTTCAGATAAGGGGGATATAGTTGCATGAAAGTACCGATGAAATGGCTAAAAGAATATGTGGATATCAAAATGAGCGCCCAGGAATACGCCGACCGCATGGTGATGAGCGGCACGGGAGTAGAGAGCGTCGATGAGGTAGGCGGCGATTTTGATGGGGTCGTGGCCGGCAAGGTTCTGACCTGCGATGCACATCCCGATTCCGATCATCTCCACGTATGTACTGTGGATGTAGGAGGCGAAACGCCTTTGACCATCGTGTGCGGCGCGCCCAATGTAGCGGCAGGACAGACCGTTCCGGTGGCCCTTGTGGGCGCCACTTTGCCCGGCGGGATCAAAATCAAAAAGGGCAAACTGAGGGGCGTGGAGTCCTCCGGTATGATTTGCTCCGGACCCGAACTGGGGCTGCCTCAGGGCCTGTATCCCCATGTGGGGGAGGAAGGGATCCTGGTTATTGCCGAGAATGTGGCCCCCGGCAGCGATGCAAAAGAGATCTTCGGCCTGGATGATGTGGCCGTGGACTTTGAGATCCTGGCCAACCGTCCCGACTGCCTGTCCATCTGGGGCCTGGCCCGGGAGTCAAGTGCCGTATTGGAAGAACACTGCCTGATGCCCGAGATCGTTGTGGAAGAGAACGGTACGGGCACTTTCTTAGACTATGCCCACGTGGAGGTTCGGGATAAAGAGTTGTGCCCCCGCTACTGCGCACGCGTCATTGAAGGGGTAAAGATCGGTCCTTCTCCCAAGTGGATGAGGGCATACCTTCACGCCGCAGGGGTGCGCCCCATCAACAACATCGTTGACATTACCAATTACGTCATGCTGGAGACAGGCCATCCCATGCACGCCTTCGACCTGGACAAGGTGCGGGATCATACCATTGTGGTACGCCGGGCGGAGCAAGGGGAGACCTTAAAAACTTTGGACGGCAAGGAGCATCTCCTTACCACGGATATGCTGGTCATCGCAGATTCAAAGAGTGCTACCGGCCTGGCGGGTATCATGGGCGGCGAGGAATCCGAGATCCTGGAGGATACCCGGGCGGTCCTTTTCGAGTGCGCCGTATTCGACCGCACCAACAACCGCCTGACATCCCGGGCACTGGGTGTCCGAACCGAAGCTTCCGGGCGTTTTGAACGGGGCGTTTGCGTGGAGGATACCATGGAAGCACTGGAACGGGCTTGTATGCTGGTAAATATGCTGGAATGTGGAAAGGTTGTCCCCGGCATTTTCGACTCGTGCCCCGAGCCCAAAGAAAGGGAACCCATTTTGGGCAGCGTAGAGCGCATCAATCGTTTGATATCCACGAATCTTTCCGGGGAGCAAATGGAAGATATCCTGTGCAGGCTGTACATCGAAACCACTTGCTGCGGAGATACCCTGACGGCTTTGCCGCCTCCCTGGCGCGGCGACATCGAGACCGAGGCGGACCTTGCAGAAGAAGTGCTGCGACTGAACGGATATGAGCACATCCCTTCGACCCTGATGCACGGAGTGACCATGGCGGGTTTCCGGGGGCAAAGACAAGTTTTGAGCGATCGGATCAAAGATTGCATGGTCGGTATGGGCTGGTTTGAGATCATGAATTTTTCCTTTATCAGTCCCCGCTGGTTGGAGAAGCTGGGCCTTGAGGCCATGGACAAAAGGCTGTGCCCGGTGGTGGTGCGCAATCCGCTGGGCGAGGATACCTCCGTGATGCGTACCAGCATGGTCCCCTCCATGTTGAGTTCCCTGTCCGTGAACCTGAACCGGGGAATCAACGAGGGCAAGCTGTTTGAATTGGCCCCGGTGTTCTTCCCGGAAGAAGAGGGGGAATTGCCCGAGGAGCGGCAGACCTTGTGCTTAGGCCTGTACGGGGACGATATCGATTTCTATGGGCTCCGTGACGCCTGTGCTTGCTTGCTGAATCCCTTTGGTATCGAAGTGGACACCGTATCCGGGGGCGACGCTTACTATCATCCGGGCAGGAAAGCATTGCTGATAGCCGAGGGGAAAAGAATCGGGCAGCTTGGAGAGATCCATCCCGATACGGCAGAGGAATTTGACATCGAGGGCAAGCGGGTGTATGTAGCCGAACTGGACATCGTCGAATTTGGCGTCCTGATCAAGCCCATCCCCCAGGTCAAGACCCTTCCCAAGTATCCCGCGGTAGCCCGGGATCTGGCCTTGGTCATGCGGGAAGAAACCTCCGTGGGCCCGGTCATCGCGACCATACGAAAGGCTGCCGGCAAAGTACTGGAAGATGTGGGTCTGTTTGACATCTACCGAGGCGCCCAGGTGGAGGCGAACAGCAAGAGCGTAGCTTTTAATCTATCCTTCCGGGCAGTGGACCGCACCCTCACCGAGGCCGAAATCAGCCGCGTTATGGACAAGGTGCTGAAGGCCGTGGAGAGCGTCCACGGGGCGCGGATCAGAAGCTGAAAGGGATACAGCACCTCATAGAATAACGAATTCTTGGTTTGCTGTGAGAAAGTGAAAATATTGAAATGCCCTGGCTTTACCCTGTATCAAGAAAGCCGGGGTGTTTCATGGAAAGAAATGACAGGGGAATTTAAGCATTTCCCCGGGCGTTTTCCGGGACGATAAAGCGCAGGGCCTGTTTGCAGGCACAGATCGTAAAATGCTGTCCTCCGATCACCTCGCCGTCCAGGGAAACGGTGAACCTTTCACCGCCGGAAAGCTGCAAGACCTTTACCCGACGGTACAGAATGTGCCGTTTGAGGCGTTCATCATCCAGGTGCCTGCCAGCCTTGTAGACGCCTGCCAGGCGCAGGAAAGAGAGCCGGGAGAGAGGCTTCACAATGCACAATTCCAATAGCCCGTCTTTGTTGCTGGATCTGGGTGCGCAGCGGTAACTGCCTCCCACGTGTGTTCCGTTGGCCAGGGTGCACAGGAGGAGGTCCCCCTCATGGATCGCCTCCCCGTCACAAACAAGGGAACAGACGGTGCGCATCGCGAAGAAAAGGGACCAGGCAACCCCCATCAAGTAAGCGAGCCGTCCATTGACCAGGGGCAGCTGCTTATACCGGGTCACTTTCGAGGCTACAGCGCTGTCCAGCCCAAAATGGCAGGCGTTGATGGCATAGTGTTCATTCACCCGGATCAGGTCGATGGTTTCCTCCCGGCCACGGATCAATGCTTTCAGATCCAGGAAAGCTTCCTTCCCGCCGTAATACTTGACAAAGTCATTGCCGCTTCCGCAGGGATAACAGCCTATAGAAGCTTGAGAGTAACCCACTGCCCCGTTCACCACTTCGTTCAGGGTGCCATCCCCGCCGCAAGCGTACACCCTCAGCGCATCCGAATGTTTTGCAAGATAATCACGGACAAAGGACGTGGCGTCTCCGGGAAAGGATGTGATGTGCAATTCATAATCCAGGCCCTCCATCCCGTTGAGCTCTTCCAGGATGCCAACGCTTGCGTCTGACTGCCCCGCAGCGGGATTGACGATGAACAGATGCTTCATGCTGCTTGCCTCCGGATCTGCTTTGTCCACGGAATTATACCATGGATGAGTACCCCTGTAAAGATTTGCTTTGGGTTTGTTGGGGTGGTATAATGTGTCATCAAACATGGTGAGGAAAGCGTATGCGGATCAAAAGCAAAGCCTTTGCCAAAATCAACTGGGCCCTGGACATCCTGGGCAGGAGGTCCGACGGCTACCATGAATTGGATATGTTGATGCAAAGCATTACCCTCTGCGATGAATTGTATTTCGAAAACGATCGGGAGCTGTCCCTGAGCGTGGACGGGCATCTCGTGCCCAGCGATGACCAAAATCTGATGCTTCAGGCTGCCAAGGCCCTGATGGACTATTCAGGGAAAAAAAAGGGGGCACGGATGAAGCTGATGAAGAACATCCCCTCCCGTGCCGGGCTGGGGGGCGGCAGCAGCGACTGTGCGGCTACATTGATTGCCCTGAACAAGTTGTGGCGGTTGGGCCTCCCCATGAAGACCCTGATAAAAATCGGTGCGGGACTGGGCGCAGACGTTCCATTTTGCCTGTCCGTCGGGCTGGCCCGGGTAGGAGGTATAGGCGAAAAGATCAACTACCTGGAGCCATCCGCTTCCTTTCCCCTTGTGATCGTACTGTCTGGAAGCGGGTTGTCCACCAGGGAGGTGTTTGAGGCATGGGATCTTGAAGAGAAAAGGGGCCTGGACCTTGATATGGACGCAGCCCAACAGGCATTGGTGCAGGGGGACCTGAAAGCTTTTGCCGCCGTAGCGGGAAACGCATTGGAAAAAACCGCCATCCGCATGATGCCGGCCATTTGGGAGCAACGGGAAAAATTGTACACATTGGGCGCCGCTTATGCCCGGATGTCGGGCAGCGGATCGGCGGTGTTTGGAGTCTTTGAGGATATTGAACGAGCCAAAGAGGCGAAGGGGGCGCTGGGCGCCAAGGCTATGCTGGCATGGACACATTCAGCCTGACGCCTGCATCCGGGTCAAAACCTGTTCTTCGCCCTGGAGAAAACCGCTGGCTCCTACATGTTCCACCGCCAACGCCCCGGCTGCGCAGGCAAAACGGGCGCAGGTATCCATATCCCAGCCACGATTGACGCCGTGCAAAAATGCAGCGGCGAAATTATCCCCCGCTCCGGTCGTGTCCACCACCCGGGCCTTGAAAGCCGGAATGATGCGGGGACCTGCGTCATCCAGCAGATAGCAGCCCTTTTCGCCCATCTTTAATACCACAACCTTTGCGCCAAGTTCACGAAGCGCTGCGGCTATATGCCCGGGGTTGGTCTCGCTAGTGACAAATTCAGCCTCGCGCAGGCTGGGCATCAGAAAATCCGTATGGGCAAAGGCCGCCGCAATGACAGCCATGTCGTATTCTTTTCGGTTGATGAAAAGATCCATGGCGGTCAGCGCTCCTGCGTCCTTTGCCAGTCGCAGCAAACGAATCATGCCCTCACCATCAAGGTTCGGGAAGGCCATAGCCCCTGCTATGGACAGGATGCCTGCATTCTTGATGACTTCCTGATCCAGCAATTCGTAGCACAGCGCATCATTGTGCCCGGACCGGCGCAGAAAATGCCGTTCCCCTTCGGTGTCTACCACCACGATGCTGATGCTGGTATTTCGATCCACCCGACGATCAAATATCTCTACAGGATAATCCTGCAGGATGCTCAGCAGGGTGTCGCCCAAACGGTCGCTGCCCAACACCCCCAGGAGGGCCGTGCGGTTTCCCAATTGACCCAGTGCGATGGCCTGGTTCAAGGCATCTCCGCCGGGAGCCAGCCGGATGACGTCCGCAGTGGTGCTGTCCCGGTGGAAGAGAGAAGCATCCACCCCCGTGACCAGCATGTCAAGCACCTGTATGCCCACCACCGCTGCATCGAAGCGCTTTCTCATCTCGTCTCACGGAGCAGGGGCATCCACCGATCCCGCAGGGCTTGGACGTGCTTGGGTTCCAGAGGTTTGAACTCCCATACCACGTTGCTGAAGCCCCTTCTGCGCTTTTGATCGAAGACGGGATCCTTGCCTTTGTGTACTTCCATGAAAGTGTGTTGCCCGGACACCAGCTCCAGTTCACCGGTGCTGCCGTCAGGGAAGGACAGGGTGAGTTTGAAACCCACACCGCCTTTTTTGCCGAAACCGAAAATGCCGCCCAGGCCCTGTGACGCAATGCGCACTTCTTCATACGACAGTTCTACCCCGTTGTGCACGGATACCGTGAAATCATCCTCCTGCTCCATGGGACCGGGGCCCGTCAGGTATAGGATGCCGCGGCTGCTCAGCACCACGCCGTGAAAGCCGCCGCCACATTGAACATACAGCGCTCTTCCCGGCGTGAGACCCATGTCCGCCAGTTTCTTTGCGAAAGCAACCCGCTTATCTTCCAAGAGCGCGAGGGAATCCTTGCGTTGTTTCTCGGATATATTATCGTAAATCCCCATTGTCTTCACCCCTTTTCAGCCATGATTATACCAGATTCTCCAACCGTGTGCAAGGATTGCGCAATTAACAATGCACTGATAGGATACAATTTTGGATACCCGAAGGGAGAGGATCGTATTGTCCTGGTTTCTGTTTGCGCTTATTTCCACCCTTGGCTGGGGATGTGCCGACCTGTTCTATAAAAAAGGCACTGACCCCGGCGACAGATACTCCCACCTGAAGATCGCGGTGTGGGTAGGTTTGGTGATGGGTATATGTGCAATTTGTTTGATGCCTCTCTCGGAAAGCAGGCTTTCTCCCGAAGCCCTGCTTGGCAATGCGATAAAATACGCCCCCGCATCCCTGTGCTATATCATTTCCATGGTGATCGGATACGCAGGGCTGCGCTATCTCGAGCTTTCCATCGTGTCGCCGGTACAAAATGCCTCGGGCGCCCTCTCCACCCTATCCATGCTCATCCATTTCATTTTTGTGGGCAGGATCGGCAGTATTTCCGAAGCTTTTTCAACCATGGACCTGGTAGGCACCGTGCTGATTGTATCGGGCGTTGTTGCCCTCGCACTGGTGGAACAACGCCTCGCCTTGCGGGAGGGAGAACTGCCAGCATCCGAAAAAAAATACCGACTCGGCGCCCTCGCTCTCTTGTTCCCCCTGCTGTACTGCGTGTTTGACACCATCGGCACTGCAGCGGATGGCATCATCCTGGACGATACTATGGGCCTGGGCCTGGGAGAGATAGACGTCATCATCCTGTACGGGCTGACCTTTCTGCTGGCGGGGATGGTGGCCTGGATCTTTCTTTACATGAAAGAAGGGAAGCCCTATAACCCCTTCGGGAAGTCTGAGCGAAACAAGGGGATCGCCGCCTTGTGTGAGGAATTCGGGCAGATATTTTATGTATACGCTATGGCAGCCAAGCCCATGCTGACGGCGCCCATGGTCGCCTCGTATTGCATCGTATCCGTCATCTTATCCCGGGCCTTTCTGAAAGAAAAACTCAACATACCTCAGATTGCCTGCGTGATTGTGGTAATCTTGGGGATTGTGATACTGGGCATATCAGAGGGGCTTGCAGAGGTTTAAGGATTACTTCCTGGCAGGTTTTTCCCACAGGCCGTACTGATCCTGGTTGCGCAGTGCGGAAAGCAGAAGTTCCCTTGCATTGGGGAACTGTTTGCATAATTGATCCAGCAGTTCCTTGATCTCCTTCCGCTTGGTAAAGCTGTCCACGGGGCAGGGAGAGGAAACCACGGGCAGGGACAAGACCCGGGCCATGTGAACGATATGTTTTTCCGGAAGATAACACAAAGGGCGGATCTGGGTGATGCCCGTTCTGCTGAGATAGGTCACGGGGTGAAAGGTATGGATGCGGCCCTCGTACAGCATGGACAAGAACAGGGTCTCGATGGCGTCGTCCCGGTGGTGCCCCAGGGCCAGTTTGTTGCAGCCCAACTCCCGGCATAGATCGTTCAAGGCGCCTCTGCGCATCTTGGCGCACAGGGAGCAGGGATTGCTCTCTTTACGCTCTTCAAACACCACCTGACCGATCTGCGTATGGCGAATGTGATGGGGTACATCCAGTTCCCGGCACAGGGCAGATATTCCTTCCAAAGGGAAAGGCTCAAAGCCAAGCGTCAGGGTCAAAGCATGGAGCGTATAGGGTACCTTGCAAAATTTCCGGTACAGGGCCAAAGCATAGAGAAGGAGCAGGCTGTCCTTTCCGCCGGAAACGCCCACGGCTATCCTGTCGCCCGAGCGGATCATAGAGAAGTCCTGGTCGGCACGGCGAAGACAGCCGAGGGTCTCTTTCATAGATGCATACTCCTCCGTCAGAAAGTGAGCAATTTGGCGGAGATATTGAACAGGATGGTCAGGGAGCAGGCGTCCACTATTGTGGTGATCAATGGACTTGCCATCAAAGCCGGATCCAGCTTGACCTTCTTGGCCAGCATGGGCAGAGAAGCGCCGATGACCTTGGCGAACATGACGGTCAGGAACATGCTCAACGACACCACAAAGGCGACCTTGGTGGTCATATTGGCGCCGCCAAACAGCATTAGCCGTCCGAAATTGACCAACGCCAGTATGAACCCAACCAGGAGAGAGACCCGGAATTCCTTCCAGAGAACCCGTGGAAGGTCCCTGAACTCGATCTGGCCCAGAGCCATGCCCCGGATGGCCAATGTAGAGGCTTGGGAGCCGCAATTGCCGCCGGTGTCCATCATCATCGGGATGCAGCTGGTGAGGATGATGCCAATGGCACTGGAACTGAGCAGTCCTTCGAAGTGTGTAATAAGAGCGCCGGTAAACATAGCCGATACCATAAGAATCAGCAGCCAGGGGATACGGGAGATAGCAAGTCTGAAAGGGCTGGTCTTCAGATATACTTTGTCGCTGGGCATCAGGGCTGCCATCTTTTCGAAGTCTTCGGTATTTTCTTCTTCGATGACGTCCATGACGTCGTCCGCCGTGATGATGCCCACCAGGCGATGCTCCTTGTCTACCACGGGCATGGACAAAAAGTCGTATTTGCGCACGGTATCCGCAACCGTTTCCTGGTCATCCATGGTGGAGACCGCGATCACGTTGGTCTCCATCAAATCGTCTATCAGGATGTCATCTTCCGCCATGATGACCCGTCGGAGCGGGACGGTTCCCACCAGATGGCGCTGATCGTCGATGATATACAGGGTGTAGATGGTTTCTTTGTCAATGCCGGTGCGCTTTATTTCGCTCATAACCTGAGCTACCGTGATTCCCTGCCGGAATTCGCAGTACTCGATGGTCATGATGGAGCCTGCGGAGTTTTCCGGATAGCGCAGGAACTGGTTGATCAGGTTGCGCCGCTTCACATCGGTATTCTGGAGCACCCTTTTGACCACGCCGGCGGGCAGCTCTTCCAGAAAGTCCACGGCGTCATCGATGAACATGTCGTCCACCAGCTTGGCAATCTCTGCGTCGCCGATGCATTCGATCAAAAGCTGGCGTTGGTCGTTGTCCATATAGGAAAACACGTCGGACGAGATGTCTTTGGGGAGAATCCGGAATACGGTCAGCAGCTTTTCCCTGTCCAGGGTCTGCATATATTCGGCGATGTCTACCTCATTGATCATCATCAGGGCGCCCCGCATTTGCCCATGACGCTGGGCGTCCAGCAGGGCATCCAATCGCTCTTTCATTTTGTCAAAATCCAGGGTCATATCTTCCACCTCCTGTTCATTGTACGCACAGAAAAACCAGACACTCATCAAAAGAGATCAAGTGTCCGGACGGTGGCGGTGTCATGAAGGTGAGCGAGCCTGAAAAATTGCGGTCACCTGCCAGGATAGAAGCAGGCCAAGCAGCATGGTCGAGGCACGCCCTCAGTCGTCAGACATCTTCCGCCTTCGTCCATTACGGGCCACCTCCCATGCAAATAAAATACTATATTATGATACATCGTTTTGCCTCTCCCGTCAAGGGGGAACGGTAATTTTTTGAAAAAATATCGTCGTTGGGTGTGTCCTGGCCATTTTATATGATATAATTCCCCTTGGATTCCATCTCATATAGCTGGAAGAGATAAACCGGGTAAAGATTCATTATGTGTATTGACTTTGACGCTTTAGTGTGGTAATATGCTAAAGCGAAATGTACAGTGGAAATGGGGTGCTGAAATGACGGTCAATGAGGATGTTCTGTTTCCCGGCGAGAAGGTTTTGTTCATGCTGCGGGAGCTCTATATGTCCAAGGGCTTTCAACCCTATCAAATGAGCAAATTTGAAGAATATGATCTCTATGCCCGGAATAAGGATTTTTTGGTATCGGATAATGTCATCACCTTCACGGACATGGGGGGGCGATTGATGGCCCTGAAACCCGACGTGACCCTATCCATCATCAAAAACAGAAAGGACCTGCCCAACGAGGTCCAACGACTCTTTTACAACGAAAATGTGTACCGGGTCTCCAAAGGCTCCGATGCATTTAGAGAGATCATGCAGATCGGTGTGGAATGCTTCGGCGATCTGAATGAAGATATCTTGGTGGAGGTCCTGTCCCTGGCGGCCCAGAGCCTATCTCTCCTGTCCGAGCAGAGCGTTTTGATTTTATCCTCCCTTGACATCCTGGGTGCCATCATCCCCAGGCTTTGTGTCGATACGGGTGCGCTGTATAAAGCCATTGGAGCCAAGAACCTGCACGAGATCGACGTCCTGTGCAAAAAGGACGCGTCAGACATACCTCTTCGGGAATTGTTAAAGCAGCTGATCCAGTTGTCAGGACCGGTGAAAGAGATCATCGAGCCTCTGGACCGGCTCCTGTCTCACGAACCTGCCTATACCCCCTTCCGCGCCCTGCTTCTGCGCTTGAGCGACTGCCCCTGGGCGCAGCTCTGCCACGTTGATTTTTCCCTGATTGATGATGTCAGCTATTACAATGGGGTCATTTTTAAGGGATATCTGCAGAGTTTTCCCAATGCAGTGCTTTCCGGCGGCCAATACGATAGATTGATGCGCAAGATGCAGCGCCAATCCCGTGCCGTTGGCTTTGCGGTGTACACCAACGAATTGGAACGCATGGGGGAGACCCCCGAATACGACGGCATGCTCAATGTAGCCCTGCCCAAAGGGAGGTTGGGAGAGAAGGTATACCAAACGTTTGCCGGAGCAGGTTATCCATGCCCGGAGATCCTTCAACCCAACCGCAAGTTGATCTTTGAAAACAAGGCTGCTGGTGTGCGCTACTTCTGGGTGAAACCCTCCGACGTGGCCATTTATGTGGAGCGAGGGGTGGCGGATGTAGGGGTAGTGGGCAAGGATATCCTCCTGGAGCATCAGCCCGATGTCTACGAATTGTTGGACCTGAAAGTCGGCCGATGCCGCATGGCGGTAGCGGCGCCAAAAGGGTTCCAGGATGACCATTCCGGGACTCTGCGGGTAGCCACCAAGTTCTCCGGGATTGCACGCCGCCATTATCAGGCACAGGGCCGGGATATCGATATCGTCCACTTGAACGGCTCCATCGAGATCGCCCCCATCCTCGGCCTCACCGACGTGATCGTGGACATTGTGGAGACGGGCACCACCTTGAAGGAAAACGATTTGGAAGTTATCGAGGACATCGTATCCATCAGCGCTCGACTGATTGCCAACAAGGCAGCCTACGAATTCAAAGGCTCAGATATACGGCGAATCGTGGCCGGTCTTTCCGGTGCCATGGAGGAGAACCAATGATCAGGATAATTGAGTACGGGACCCTTAGTAACGAGGAAATCTTTGATCGCACGATCCAGCCCGTTGAGGTGGAGGGAGCGGTGAAGGACATTTTGCTGGATGTGCGGCAGCGGGGCGATGAAGCGCTCCTGGAATACACGCGGCGTTTTGACGGTGCAGTGTTGACTGAACTCCTTGTGAAAAAAGAGGAGATAGACGAGGCGATATGTGGGGTGGACCCGGGCTTCCTCCGGATTCTGGAGAGGGCAGCAGAGCGCATTCGAGCCTATCACGAACATCAAAGGCAAAGCAGCTATTGGATTACCCAGGAAGAGGGTGTGATCTTAGGGCAGAAGGCAGTTCCCTTGGACCGAGTAGGTTTGTATGTTCCGGGGGGCACGGCGGCTTATCCATCCACCGTTCTCATGGGTGCGATCCCCGCGAAGATCGCCGGTTGCCGGGAGATCATCATGGCCACCCCTCCGGCCCCTGACGGCCGCATTGCCCCAGTGATCCTGGCTGCCGCTCGGGTGGCGGGTGTGGACAGGATCTACAAAATGGGAGGCGCCCAAGCCGTTGCCGCCATGACCTATGGAACCCAAAGCATCCCAGGAGTAGACAAGATTGTGGGGCCCGGTAACGCTTATGTGGCGGAGGCCAAAAAGCAGGTGAACGGCATCGTGGCCATAGACATGATCGCAGGGCCCAGCGAGATCCTGATCATCGCAGATGGGGAAAGCGACCCCGCCCACGTGGCTGCCGATATGCTTTCCCAGGCTGAGCACGACAGATTGGCATCTGCAATTCTGGTTACAGACAGCCGGGACTTGGCAATAGCCGTAGCTGCCCAGCTTGAGATACAGCTCTCCATGCTGCCCCGGGAAGCAATCGCCCGGTATGCTATTGAAAACAATAGCAAAATCATCCTGACGAGGGACCTGAAAGAGGCGATGGATATTTCAAACGCTATCGCGCCGGAACACCTGGAACTGTGTGTGGACCAGCCTTTTGACTATCTGAACCTGGTCCGCCATGCTGGTTCGGTGTTCCTGGGGCGCAACTGCCCCGAGGCTCTGGGGGACTACTTCGCAGGGCCCAACCACACCTTGCCTACCGGAGGCACCGCCCGGTTCTCCAGCCCCCTCTCGGTGCATGATTTTGTCAAGCGAATCCAATTCAGCTATTATTCCCGGGAAGCCCTGCGGGATGTGGCTCAGGATGTAGCTCGATTTGCGGAGGAAGAGGGCCTGAGCGCCCACGCAAGGAGCGTACTGATCCGTATGGAGGAAGAGCAATGAGCCGATTTTTCAGCAACAAATACAAAGAATTGATCCCCTATACCCCGGGGGAACAGCCCCTTGACAAGCGTTATATCAAACTGAACACCAACGAATCCCCTTTTCCCCCTTCTCCCATGGCGCAAAAGCTGGCCCGGGAAGCTTCGGCGGATTTGAACCTGTATTCGGATCCCCGGTGCCTTGCTCTTGTGAAAGCGGGCTGCGATTTCTTCGGCGTATCCCCCGATGAGATCCTCTTTACCAATAGCTCCGACGAAGCGTTGAACTTCGCTTTCATGGCTTTTTGCGACAAAGAATGCCCCGCTGCCTTTGCCGACGTGTCCTACGGATTCTATCCGGTGTTTGCCCGGTTGAACGGCATCACCTTCCGCCAGATCCCCTTGCGAGAGGACTTCACCATCGATCCGGCAGACTACAAAAACCTGGAACACACCATCTTTATCGCGAATCCCAACGCCCCTACCGGTATCGCCCTTGAATTGGATGCCATCGAGGAGATCGTTCGCAACAATCCAAAGAACGTGGTGGTGGTGGACGAAGCTTATGTAGACTTTGGCGCTCAAAGCGCCTTTCCGTTGATACGGCGCTATGACAATTTGCTGATTACCCAGACCTTTTCCAAATCCCGTTCCCTGGCAGGAGGGCGTCTGGGTTTTGCCATCGGGAACAGTGCCCTGATCAACGACTTGAATACCATCAAGTATTCCACCAACCCCTACAGCGTGAATCGCATGAGCATGGCGGCAGGTATCGGCGCCCTGACAGACCGGGACTACTTCCGGCAGTGCTGCGAAAAGATCATGGAGACCAGGGAATACACAAGGAAAGCCCTTCAAAAACTGGGCTTTGAATGTATGCCTTCCAAGACCAATTTCCTCTTTGCACGACATCCGCTGATGGAGGGTGCAGCATTGTACCAAGCTTTACGGGAAAGGGGCGTGCTGGTACGTCATTTTGATCAG
>JAAYOH010000071.1 GCA_012520375.1 Clostridiales bacterium | reverse complement strand
TGACCTGGTTTGATTAGAAAGGTGGTTGACCATGAAGATCCTGCCAAGAATCCTTAGCTTCCTCCTGGCATTCCTGCTGATGGCCCTCCCCTGCCTGGCGGAGAACCCCCCCATGGCGGGCAGGCGGCCCCTGGCGCCCAAGGCCGATCCGCTGTATGCCAAGGCCATCCGCCTCCGCCCGCGCTACAAGACCCTGTACCTAGCGGAGGAACCAAATTCGGTCAAGTTCCCGCTCACGGTGGATACCATCCCGGAACGCCAGTTGCTCGCCGAGGGAGGCAATCCGGTGATCTGGGAAAGTGAAAACGAAAACGTGGCCACCGTGGATGAGAACGGCGTGATCACAGCTGTGGGCATGGGGACGACCCGGATCCGCGCCAGCGTACAGGCCAGGACCAGGGTGCTCAGGGTCTTCTGTCGGGTAAGGGTCAGGGCGGTCCCTGTCAGATCCATCTCCATAAACCCCAACCACCTGAATCTGGATTTGAGTAATGAACTGAGCAGTTCCAGCGCACAGCTCACTGCAAAGGTCCTGCCCGAGAACGCCTCCTGCAAGAAGGTCATCTGGGAAAGCTCCAATGACAGCATTGCCACGGTGGAAAACGGCCTGGTAAAGGCAAAGGGCAAGGGCTTCTGCACCATCACCGCCACCGACGTGATGACCAGAAAGAAAACAGCCTCCACCAACGTGTGCTGCTTTAAGCGAAATGAAATGATCGAAGTGGTATTCACCGCAGGAGGGGACCTGGTGCTGGGGGGCGACAAAAAAAAGAAGACCGACCTGCACTTCGCCAATTGCATAAAAGGCGAAGATGGGCAGCCTGATTACCGCTATGTGCTGGAGAATCTGTTTCCTTTGCTCGATAAAGACGACTTCTCTATCTTCAACCTCGAGTGCCCCCTGCTGGGCCGCGGTTCCCCGCGCAAGCCTTCGCGTAAATTTAACTTCTGCGGTAAACCCGAATACGCGATGATCCTGAAGGCAGGCAGCGTCGAGGTAGCCAATATAGTGAACAACCATGCCCATGACTACGGTACCAAGCCCCAAACTGTCAACATTTTAAAGGACGCCGGCATAATCATTTCCGACGAGCAAATCAAGTCGGATGCCAATGTGCTGACGACCAAAGATGGCGTCCGGGTAGGCTTCATCGGCTTTTTCGGCCCCGTCAGTTCCAACACCATCACCTCCAGGATCAAAACAGCCAAGGACAGATCCAAATGCGATATGCTGGTGGCGAGCTTCCACTTCTGTGATGCGGTAGAACACAGCCACGCGGTGCGCAGCAGCCAAATACGGCAGGCCCGGGCAGCGGTGAACGCGGGGGCGGCGGTGGTGCTGGGCCACCACACCCACGTCCCCAGTGCCATCGAGGTGTATAATGGCGTTTACATTTACTATGGCCTGGGCTCCACCCAAAGCAGCGGCAAGAACTTTGGCAGGAGGAACATATACAACACCTTCCTGACCCAGCAGACCATCCTGTTTGATCCGGTCACCAAATACACCCTGTGTGAGGTGCCCACCATCTATCCCATCTGCCCCACAAGCGCACCTGTGACCGAGGAGAACAATTGTCAGCCCATCTCCCTGAAACCGGGGGACGATCGCTTTAAGTATGTGCTGGACGTCCTGGATATCTATGCCCGCAGGGCAAGGCTGAATCCCGCGCCCTTCCATATTGGCACCATTGGATAGAGACTGCAGTCGGATCCGTATGAGCCCCGAGGCAGCGAACCGGAAAAGAGAATCAGGGAAAGCCTTATAACCTTGGTGCTTGATTCTGATGCGCCTTCATAAAAACGGGAACTGCTGCACAAGCTGAACCGCAGCAGTTCCCGTTGATTTTCATGCCGAAAGCCCGGCCCGCCCGCGCTTATACCGCAGGCAACATAGGGAAGGCAACGAACCTGCGCCCGACATCCGTTCCTCCTGCGGTCGTCTATCAAAAACCCAGGGTGCAGCGCTGGCGAGGTACAGGATGAACCATGGGAAGGCGGAACGGGAAATGAAGCTGGTAACATGCCAACAGATGCAGGCCCGGTGATTGTTCAGCCCATAAAGCCTGCCGGATATTCTTTTGGAAACCGTTGCCCGCAAATGTCTCGGTTTATGAAAGAAAGCACAAGGGTATGGGAGGAAATGACCATGAATGGACTACACAACTACGCGCAATTTCGCGACGGCATGATCTTGCGCGACCATTTGGCCGAGGACAGAACCAGGCTGGCCAACGAGCGATCCCTGCTCGCTTATATGCGAACGTTCGTGGGGTTTTTTGCGTCAGGCGCAGGGTTGATCAAGTTGTTCGAAG
>JAAYOH010000070.1 GCA_012520375.1 Clostridiales bacterium | reverse complement strand
CGTTTCCCCCTCGGGGGAAACCATCCGCAGGAAGATTGCATGCCAGGTTCAATGCAGTACTCCCTTTGCCAGACTTATTGCAGTACCTCTTCAACCTACCCCATGCATTTACTTTGGCAATCGACCCCTACAATAATCCGACGATGCAAATGTGTAAAATAATCCGACACCCGTTGCACCGGGGGACGGTGTATGGTATAATTTCCGTTGCAGTGTGCGAATTTTGTGCGCATTGAATGTCCGCTCCGAGAGAGGTGAAAACTGATGAAAGAAAAGATCCATCCCCAGTACAACAAGGCTGTGGTCCGCTGTGTCTGCGGTGAAACGTTCGAGACCGGTTCCACCAAGAAGGAAATGCGCGTGGAAATCTGCTCCAAGTGCCATCCCTTCTACACAGGCAAGCAGAAGCTGGTAGATACCGGCGGACGTGTGGACCGCTTCAAGAAGCGTTACGGTATGTGATTTCGGGCGACGCAGGCCGCCGGATTTTGCAAAAATCGAGCAGGAAAATGCAGATCGGGCGCCTGTCGTCCGGTCTGTTTTCTTGTTCCCGGTCGGGGAAAAAGTGGAGGTGTATTATGGACAAAAGCTTTATCCAGCGCTTTCGGGACTGGTTTTTCGGGCGGCTGCCCGAGGGCTGTGTGTCCGTGGGCGGTCAGGCGGTCATGGAGGGCGTGATGATGCAGGGACCCAGCGTCACGGCGCTGGCGGTGCGCCGGTCCGACGGCAAGATCGTCTACAGGACCCGCAAGACGGTAAAACCGGGGGACAAGTACCCTGTTTTCAAGTGGCCGATCATCCGGGGCTGCGTCAGCTTCGTGACGTCTCTGGTGTACGGCATGAAGACCCTGACCCAGTCCGCAGAACTGGCGGGGGAACAGTCCGAGGAACCCAGCGCCTTTGAGAAAAAGGTGGCGAAGCTGTTGCACATGAAGGAAAAGGACGTGATGATCGCAGTGGCCCTGGTGCTGGCCATCGTGCTGTCCATCGCCCTCTTCTTCGCGCTGCCTACGGGCATCGAGGCGCTGTGTAAATTGCTCATCCCGGACAACGAGGTGGCGCTGAACCTGATCGGCGGCGTGGTGCGCATCAGCGTGTTCCTGTTGTATGTGTACCTGTGCTCCAAACTGAAGGAGATCCGCCGGGTATTCCAGTACCATGGGGCGGAGCACAAGTCCATCTTCTGCTTCGAGGCGGGGGAGGAACTGACGGTGGAGAATGCCCGGAAGCATGGCCGGCTGCATCCCCGCTGCGGCACAAGCTTTTTGGTCATCACCATGCTCATCTCCATCGTGGTGTTCCTGTTTTTCGGGAACAAGTCGGGGAACGTATTCCTGCGCCTGGGCAGCCGCCTGGCGCTGCTGCCCCTGGTGGCGGGGGTGTCCTACGAGGTGCTGAAGGGGTTGGCCAGGGCGGAAAACACCCTGCTGGTGCGGGTACTGAAGTGGCCCGGCTTGATGGTGCAGAAGATCACCACGGCAGAGCCCGACGACGGCATGCTGGAGGTGGCGCTGGTGGCCCTGAAGGCGTCCCTGGAGTACCCGGATCCCCTGGAGGGCGTGGAGAAGCCTGCCGGGGGAACCGAAGGGGCTGCAGGGGAAGCCGCGGAGGAAGAAGCAGAGGAAGCTGCGAAGGAACCGGCCGAATCCGTGGCGGAAGAGACCGTTGACACAGTGGAAAAAATGACGGAAGCGGCGAAAGAGCCTGCCGAGACCGAGGAAGAAGTGACGGAAGCGGCGGAAGAAGCTGACAAAACCCCGGAGGAAGGGGAGGCTTGACGGCCCGGGAATGGCTCTTTGAAGCCCGGCGCAGGTTGGCGGAAGCCGGGACGCCGGACCCGGAGACCGAGAGCCGCTGGATGCTGGAGGACGCTCTGGATGTGGGGACCGCGGCCCTTCGGCTGCGGCTGGAGGAAGTGTTTTCAGGCCCGCCCCTCGAGCGGGCCCAGTCTTGGCTGGAGGAACGTTTGACCGGCAGGCCCCTGCAGTACGTGCAGGGGTACACCTGGTTTATGGGGCATCGCTTCCTGGTGGACGAGCGGGTGCTGATCCCCAGGCAGGACACGGAGACACTGTGCGAACTGGCCATCAGCCGGATCGGGGATGGGCAGCCGGACGTGCTCGACCTGTGCACCGGCAGCGGCGCCGTGGGCATTTCCATCGCCCTGGCCTGCAAAGGGGCCCGGGTGTACGCCAGCGACATCTCCCGGGACGCCCTGGACGTGGCCCGAAAGAACGGGGAACTGCTGGGGGCGGCGGTCACTTTTCTGGAGGGAGACCTCTTTGCGGCGGTGCAGGGCATGCGCTTTGACCTCATCGCCTGCAACCCTCCCTACCTGGATGCAGGGGACATGGAGAGCCTCCAGACGGAGGTGGCGCATGAGCCGGCGCTGGCGCTATGCGGCGGGGCGGACGGGCTGGACTTTTATCGCCGGGTTGCCCGTGAAGCGGGCGCCTTTCTGCGGCCCGGAGGCCTGCTTTTGCTGGAAGCGGGGGCGGGCCAGGCCCAGGCGGTTGCCGGTCTGCTGGGGGGCGCAAAGCTTCATGCGGACCTCTCCGGGACCCATCGCGTGGCGGAAAAACGATATTCGAAATAAAGGGGAAAGAAAGCTTGCAGGACAGGGAACAGGCGCGGATCCTGCGCCAAATGGAAAGCGTGGAGGGCAGGTTTGAGGAACTGTCCATCCGGATCACACTGCCGGAGGTCATCGCCGACACCGAGCTGTTTCAGCGCCTGATGCGGGAACACGCGGGGCTGGAGGAACTGGCAGGGTTCGCCGGAGAGTACCGGAAACTGGCGGACGAATTGGAGGCGACCCGGGAGCTGGCGGAGGCGGACGACCCGGACCTGGCGGAAATGGCCCGGGAAGAGCTGGAGATCCTGGAGCCCCGGATGAAGGAAATGACCCTGGAAGCCCGGTTGAAATTGTTGCCGGAGGATCCCGACGACCACCGCAGCGCCGTACTGGAGGTGCGGGCGGGGGCGGGCGGCGACGAAGCGGGGCTGTTCGGCGCCGAACTGGTGCGCATGTACATCCACTACGCCGAGAGCCGGGGCTGGAAAGCCGAGATCACCGAGGGCGGCGAGACCGAACTGGGGGGCATCAAGGAGTGCATCGTGCTGATCCAGGGAAAGGGCGTGTTTTCCCGGCTGAAATATGAGTCCGGAGTACATCGGGTGCAGCGGGTGCCCGTCACCGAGTCCGGGGGGCGCATCCACACCAGCACCGCCACCGTGGCGGTGTTGCCGGAGGCGGAGGACGTGGAGGTGCATATCGAGCCCGGAGACCTGCGCATCGACACCTATCGGGCCTCCGGGGCGGGGGGACAGCACGTCAACCGCACCGACTCGGCGGTGCGCATCACCCACCTGCCTACGGGGTTGGTGGTGACCAGCCAGGACCAGCGCAGCCAGATCCAGAACCGGGAAAAGGCCATGCAGGTGCTGCGGGCCCGGTTGTACGAGATCCAACGGGAGGAGAACCAGAGCCAGTACGCCTCCCAGCGGCGCAGTCAGGTGGGCACGGGGGACCGCTCCGAGCGCATCCGAACCTACAACTTCCCCCAGGACCGGGTGACGGATCACCGGATCAAGCAATCCTGGACCCAGATCGGGGATATCTTGAACGGGAACCTGGACCCCTTGATCGACAAACTGATCCTGTACGACCAGACCGCGCAGCTGAAGCTGCAGGAGCAGGAATGATCACCCGGGTGCTGCAGGCCGGGGAAGGCATCGCCCGGGCGACGGAGCTGATCCGGCGGGGCCAGGTGGTGGCTTTTCCCACCGAGACGGTGTACGGGTTGGGGGCCAACGCCCTGGACCCGGCGGCGGTGGAAAAAATTTTTGCCGCCAAGGGAAGGCCCGGGGACAACCCCCTGATCGTGCACATCGCCGGTCTGGAGGAGATGGCGCCTTTGGTGCAGGGGGAACTGCCGGAGGCGGCGGCTTTGCTGGCAGAAGCCTTTTGGCCCGGTCCCCTTACCCTGATCCTGCCCAAGTCCCACCGGATCCCCGACGTCGTGTCCGCCGGGCTGGATACGGTGGGCATCCGTATGCCCGACCATCCGGTGGCAAGGGCCCTGATCCGGGCGGCGGGGGTGCCCATCGCGGCGCCCAGCGCCAACCGTTCGGGAAGGCCCAGCCCCACCACGGCCCGGCACGTGCTCCAGGATATGGCGGGGCGGATCCCCCTGATCCTGGATGGGGGCAGCTGCGGCGTCGGGGTGGAGAGCACCGTGCTGGACCTGTGCAGCCGGCCCGCCCGGGTGCTGCGCCCCGGGGGCGTGACCCCCGGGATGATCGCCGGGGTGCTGGGCAGCGTGGACGTGGACGAGAGCGTGCTGCAGCCCCTGAAAGAGGGGGAAACCGTCCGGTCCCCCGGCATGAAGTACAAACACTACGCGCCCCGGGGCCGCATGACCATCGTGCAGGGGGCAGGGGCCCAGGGGGAGATCGCCCGGCTGTACGACGAGGCGGAACGGGCCGGGCAGCGGGCCTGTATCCTGGCCCTGGAGGGCAACGTTCCGGCCTACGGCGAGCGGCGGGTGCTGGCGCTGGGGGCGGACGCAGAGAGTGCCGCGGCGAAGCTGTTTGCCGCCCTGCGCAGCATGGATGAATTGGGCATCCAGCGCATCATTTCCGAGGCCGTGCCCCCCAACGGGATGGGACTGGCCGTGATGAACCGCCTGGAACGGGCCGCCGCCTTTGACCTGGTGAGCCTGACGCCTGAAGAGAAAGGAAACTGCTGAAATGATCCGGTATGAGACCAAAGGAACCTGTTCCACCGAGGTGCTGGTGGAACTGGACGGGGACACCATCAAGAGCGTGCGCTTTGTGAACGGCTGCGACGGCAATACCCAGGGGGTGGCCCAGCTGGCAAAGGGGCGCAAAGTGGACGAGGTCATCGACCTATTGAAAGATATCCGCTGCAACGGCGGGCCCAGCTGCCCCATGCAATTGGCCCATGCGCTGATGGAATGGAAGCAGGAGAACGGGTAGTTTTCAATCGGTATCTCTAAAAAACCCAAGGGATATATGGTTGTACGCTCAAACCAAATGTGATATAATAAGTATGTATGTTAACTAAATGAAGAGTTGTTTGGCTTCGTGCGTTATTTTGGTCTGGCCATCAACTCATTGATGGTTTAATGGGGGAAACATGAAAGTTTCACATAATCTTGAGTCCTTCATTTTCAATTGTCTCTCATGTGCTGGCAAATCCATTTTTGTTGTAATGAACGATATGCTTATTCGTATCTTATGTTGAGCAAGGGGAGGGTATTTGTTCATGAAACGTTTCATCAAAATATTGCTTGCTCTGTGTGTAGCTATTCCTAAAGACTTTGGCGAGGAAGAAACTCCGAAGTCTGTCCGGGATTCTACCGGCGGATGGTTTCATCGAGCAGTTGAGCATGTGTCGAACTGGTTATCTCAAGTCCAGGAGGATACCTCCGCTTTGGTAAATCAGACGCGAAATGATGTTTCTACATGGACGGCGCAGGTTTGGGATAACTCGTCCAAGTGGATTTCCCAGACATGGACAGAAAGTTCTAATTGGGCTGTGACGAATTGGGATCATTTTATCGTTTGGGTAAACACGGCTCTTTCTGGCGATCCATACTCATGGGTAAAAAATGTCGTTCTGGATAATGGTGTCCTTGCATATGATGGATACGCTAAGATACGTTCTTTTCTCGCCAAAAATCCAAGCCTGGATGAGATTCGTCAAACATATGATGAAGCTCTCTCGGAACTGTCCTTGCTTAATAAGGACAAGGATATTATCTGGGGGATGATTCAAGGCTGGACTGAGGAGAAAGGCCTTACGATGGAACAGACATCGAGGCTGGCTCTCCCTTTTTTGACTCGGCTCCTTATTGAAGGTGAGTCTGTTATTAACGATGACGTCGCATTCTCCGGACCAGTCGTTGGGCAATACCTCCTGACAATTTTGGAAGCTATGAATCTCGATTCGATTGGAAAAGCAGATATGCAGCTGAAGATTCTTCAGGCTTCCCTAGAAGGTTTAACCCGTCCAACGATCATTGGCGACATGGATCAAAATATGCTGGTCACAGATGATTACTGCTATGTTGAGAACTTCACCTATGGAAACGGAAAGTATCAGATCATCATGATCGTCTCTCAGAAAGATGAAGAATCCCAATACCCTATATTGCGTGGCCACACTTTGAGGCAAGCTGCTGAGAGGTATTTTCGGTTTGCCGAATATGGTGAAATTTCAAAACTTGATACAATAAATGGCACGGTTGTTCAAATTCTTCCGTTCCATTATTCGGGATCAGAAATTGTTATTAACGGCAAGGCAGCCGCATTGTGGGATTCGGACAACTGTTATTTATTCTTCGTTGTGACTGACAAGGAATGGAAAGATGAAGAGTTTGACAGCTGGTTTGACTCTATTTCTTTGAAAAACTCCAATTCCATCAAGTTTGAAGTCGACATGGAGTCTGATGGAGCTTTTTACGGCGTCAATCAGGTTGCACAAAAATACACGATCAATCGCATTTTTGACGAAGCAAAGTTCACGGTCCCCAAGACTGGGCATGGATGGGCAGCAGAACGTGGCAATAACCTGATTGACAATCTCAAGGGGTTTATCAAAGGAAGCCACTCGACCGTAATCAGCGACAACAATGCCAAGAATGGCGCGGATCGTATCACAACCTTTGCAGATGGATCAGAGTTATTTATTCAGACCAAGTACTATTCGACTGCGTCTCGCGGCATTTCTGCTTGTTTCGATGAAAATGGATTCAAGTATTTTGACCACCAACACAAACCGATGGCCATCGAAGTTCCTGCAGATCAATATGAAGCCGCAATTGAATATATGAAGAACCGCATCGAAAACGGTGAGGTACCAGGGGTAACCGATGTAGAAAGTGCAGTTGATATTGTCAAGAAAGGCAGCTTGACTTATCAACAAGCCAGACATATTGCCAAAGCTGGAACGGTTGAGTCCATCCTGTACGATTCCGCTCATGCATGTGTTACCGCGGGAACGTCCATGGGTATCAGCGCTGCTATCAGCTTTGCGATCAATCTATGGAATGGTGAATCTGTTGAGACTTCCATAAAGGAGTCTATTTTCCAGGGCTTAAAGAGTGGTGGAACTTCCTTTGTTATCAGTGTTCTTTCCTCTCAGGTAGCAAAAACAGGCATCAATACCGCGATGATTCCCGCTAGCAAAGTTGTTGTACGTGCTCTTGGCCCGAAGGTTTCTGCTGTAATCGTGAATGCCTTCAGGCCTGCGAGCAGCGCAATTTATGGCGCGGCAGCTATGCAGAGTGCAGCGAAATTGCTCCGGGGGAATGTTATCACTTCCACGGTTACATTTGTTGTTCTGTCTGCCGGGAACGTTTCCGATATCATACGAGGCAGAATTTCCTGGAAACAGCTAACAAAAAACGTATCTACCACAGCGGTGGGTATAACCTGGGGATCTCTGGGCTATCTGGGTGGCGCTGCCTTGGGGACTGCTATCCTTCCCGGTGCGGGGACCGTCGTCGGACTCATCGTTTCTGTTGCCGCTGGTTGGGGTGCGAATGAAGGAGCAAAAGCGATCGCAGGTCTGATCGCAGAGGACGATGCGGCCGAGATGATACGAGTCATTGAGGCGCAGTTCTCGCAGATTGCATCCGAATACTTCCTTAACGAAGAGGAAGTCAATCAGTCCGTTGAAAATCTGCAAGGATTGACTACAGCTGAAATGCTGAAACAAATGTACCAGTACAGGGATCACGAGTCCTTTGCCCGCCAGCTAATTGAAATGGCCATTGATCCCGTCGTTGCCCAGAGGCCCTATGTTGAATTGCCGTCCGAAGATGAGTATTCGGAATACTTGACCAATGTGCTTGAAGCTGTTTATGAGGATGTAAGCGGAGAAATTGTTCTCTGATAAAGCGGAGGAATGGATTCATGGATGCAGTGACCATCTTGCTGAAATATTTGAAAAGAAAACGTTTTATCGAGGATATTGAAAAATCCAAGGGTGAGGTAAAGACGGAAAGGATCGCATTAAGAAAAGAGGATAACCTTTTTATCCGGGATGCCATTACCGGAATAGGAAACATCCTGAAGGAAGACCTTGAGCAGCACTACTACATCACCACGGTGAAAATGGGGGTGTTTGGGAATATCCTGACCTATGCCATCATTCTGCGGGACGGCGCAGAAGCTGAAATTGCCGTATATGCTCGTGAGGGATTCATTAAGCAACATTTAGCAGATAAAACGATTCAGAAGCTGAAAGTGATTCTTTGCTGATTTTAACGATTTAGTGGGAGAAACCATGGTCGCCTATAATACCGCACTTCAGTTATTACGGGGATATTTCTTGCCCAGATCAAGATTTCTTCAAAGTAGTTACCCTAAAAACAAACGGAAAGGGACAAAAAAAGAGCAAACAGATAGTCTTCGTGGTGTTTCCATTTTTAGATATTTTGGTAAAATCATAACGGCAACATTTACCGTGAGATTCTCGTCTGATATGAAACGCTGCGGAAGAGAGCGGAAATTCAGGAAGATCACGATCACGGGACTCATTTCTCTGCTTGCATTCATGGTGCGCATATAGGTTTGGGCTCCAGATGTATTGATATGATTCATTCGCAATTGGAAAGGAGGTGCTGATCGTGTTCTTTGTCTTTCTTCGAGGTTTTGCGCTTGTACTGTCACTCGCCGTGGCAACCGCGTCTCCCCTTTGTCCGGTATCCGGCTTCGATACGGAAGGACCCGCAGCAGGGTTGTTCCAAGATGTGACCAAAGGTTCCGAATTGAACGATGCGTTGATTCCATGCCCCCAGTGCGGTTCAGAGGATGTTGTCAAGATCGTCTACGGGTATCCGACGGAGGAAACGCTCGAAAAGGCCGAGGCTGGGGAAGTGCACTTGGGCGGCTGCGTCATTGGCCATTTTGACCCAAACAGGTACTGTAAACACTGCGGCCACGAATGGCTTCAGCAGTAAACCCGGATTTCCTTTCCCAACGGCGTACCCAACGCGGTATGTGCATAAGGAGGAAGACCCATGAAAAAGAGCGTTCATTGCATTCTGGCCATCGCCGTCGCGATCTCGATCTTGGCGCTGCCGATATCGGGGTTTGCGGAAGGCTATAACATGGCGACAATCATTGCAGATGGATTTCAACTGACCATCGGCGACATCACGTTTGACGTCGGCGCATCCATGCAATTGTCCACCGGGATGGACGATTCGATGCAGCGCGGCTTTCTGACAGGAGACCTTTATGGCGGCAATGCCAGCATCCTCCAGTTGCTGCTCGCCGTGGAGGATGCGCAAATCAAGGGATACATGCGAAACGAAGAAGGCGGGATTTCCCATTTCGTACAGGCTCCCGTCCAGGACGTTCTTGCTTTGCTGGGTTCGGCGGCGGGCATGGGAACGGATACCGCTTCAGCGCTGCCACCCCTGAAGTCCATGCTGCAAGGCGCTCAGGGCTCGTCCGGAGCAGCGTACCTGGATTTGCTTGCCGATCGGATCGAGCGCATCGCGGACGATGGATTCGGCGCCCGGACGATTGGCAGGGCGCGCATTCAGCTGTTCGGTGAGGCCGTGGAGGCAGAGACCATGGAAGCCGCGCTTGATCTTGCCCAATACCTGGCCCTGATCGATGAAGTGGCGGAGGCCGATCCATGGTTGCAGGTGCTTTGGAAGCAGGTCAAGATGCTGTACGAGGCAGAAAGCGGCATAGACTTTTCGGAGATCCCCGTGGTCCTGGCTGCGGCGGATGTGGAAACGTCCATAACGCTTTTTGTATACAAGGTGGACGAAAGCAGCGGCAGAATCATGACGGACATCCTGGTTTCCACGGAGGGCCATCAGGTACCGATCCGGATTTTGATGGACTACGCCGCCGGGGGAGGGTACGATGCCGTGGATGTCGGGCTGACCGCTACCTCGCCGGATGAGGGAGATGTTTCCATCTACCTTCGCGCGAACGACTCGACGGACGGGAACCTCGCCAAAAGATCTGCCGAATCGGGAGTCCTGTTCACCGCATACGATGGCGAGGCAGAGGGATTCGAATTTTCCATCGAGAGCCAAAGCACAAAGGCGGGCGGAATCATAACCGGCGGCAGCATCGCCG
>JAAYOH010000069.1 GCA_012520375.1 Clostridiales bacterium | reverse complement strand
TTGCCCTCGTCCTTATCTTGTTTTTTTACCAAGTCTATTATACCATTTTTATGCTTCCCTTCATATACAAAATCGCCACGGAATTTCTCCCGTGACGATCTTGTTTCAGGGCTTTTGTTACAGCCCCCGAATGTGCCCGGGGCCCTGTCAGCCGCTCTGGTTTTGCGCCCGGTCGAAGGCTTCCCACAGGGGCCTGTACTGCCTCACATAGGCGCGGTGTTCTTCCCGGGTTTTGCTGAACAGCAATTCGTTCTGGGCAGGATCCCCGGCGCAGAAGTACAGGTATCCGTCATAAATGTACTCGGTGTCCGGATACAGGGCAGCCTGGATCGCCGCCTTGGAGGGATTGCAGATGGGGCCCACCGGGAGCCCGGTTTTCGTGTAGGTGTTGTAGCCGTTCACCGTAGCCAGTTCGTCGGCGGTCAGGATCATCCGGCTCACCCCAAGGGGGTATGCCACCGTGGCGTCGGATTCCAGGGCCATGTTCCGCTCCAGCCGATTGTGCAGTACTGCGGACACTTTGGCGTAATCGCTGCGTCGGCCCGCTTCCTTTTCGATGATGGAGGCCAAAATCAAGGTCTCGTCCTGGTTCAGCGTGGTGACGAAGCGCACCTCCTGGTCCTCTTCGGCTTCCTCTCCGGAGATGATTTGGCCGGTCTCATCCCGGATGATCTCTACTTCGGGACCGATGTTGAACACGCTGTCCATCACCACGTCGTTCTGCTCCAGAAGCGTCTGGATGATGGATTCCGGGGTAGCGTTCAGGTAGACCCGGTAGGTGTCCGGGGCCAGATAGCCCTCCAGTTGATAGGTCCTCTCCTTCAAATTCCCGATTTCCAGGGCGTACTGCAGGGAATAGGACACATCCTGAAAGCGCTCCATGTCGTTGCACAAGGCCAGAAAGGCCACCGTGTCGGTGAGGGCGCCCTGATTTTTCAGGTATGCCGCAATATCCTCCACCGTCCAGCCCGGGATGATGGTAATGGTGCGCTCGTTGGTGGCGCTGCCCTTGCAGAGCACATCGATGATCTGGTTCACATCCATGTCCCGGGACAGGGGGTAGTAACCATACTGGATCTTGCTGGTCAGGCCCTTGAATTGGATGATGTACCGGAAGATGCCCCGGTTTCGGATCAACCCCGCATCGTACAGGTTCTGGCCAATGGTGGTAACCGATGAACCGCTGCTGATGGTGAAGTCCACCCGGTCGGTATTGCCCGGTTCTACCGCCATGAAGAACATCTCGTTCACCTTATTGACGCCGGTGAACACCAAGCCCGCAAGAATGATCAGGGCACACAGAAAAACGAGAACAGGCCTGATCACCCGCCACAGGCCGCTGTACCAGAAAAAGCCGTATTCCCGGTCCCGTCGCAGGGTTTTGGCCGTGTATCGGGTGACTTTCGATTTGTATCGTCTCGAGGGGAGTCTCCTCATTTTTTTTGCCATTTGTCCTCCTAATTCTGTGTGAGCAGATCCAGATCGATCCCCGCCACATCCGCCAGGATCTTATAGATATCCGCCAGCAACTTCTGAAAGCGGAACTCAGCCATGATGTACGCCGAGCAGTCGGGGTTAAATTGAAGCACCTGGAGGATGCTCTGCATCCGTTGGAAGCCCTCATCCGATGCGTCCATGCCCTGCCCCGCAGTCACCCGGGCTTGCAAGCGAAACTGCAGCCTTTTGTACTCATCCAGCAGGCTCTTGTTGGTTTCATCCTGATAGACGATATCCCGCAGGCGTGCGTATTCCCTGTATTCCTCGCTCTCCCGCAGGGCTCCGGCCAGTTGATGCGCCCGGTCATAGATATTCATGGCTCTTCCCTCCCCTTGTCGCTCGCTGTTTCCGCCGTCTTTCACACTTCCACGATGACGGGCAAAATCATGGGGGAACGCTTGATCTGGTCGTAAATGTATTTCTGGACCGCGTCCCGTACGTCACCCTTCACGTGGTTCCAATCGCCTGGATCGATCCGTCCGAAATCATTCAGGACGCTGCGGGTCACGGACCGGGTGCCTTCCACCAGTTCATCCGCCTCCCGCATATACACGAAGCCGCGGCTGATGATGTCCGGCCCGGAAACCACCATGCCGGACTCCCGCTCCACCGCCAGGATCACCACCAGCAGGCCGTCCTGGCTCAGATGCCTGCGGTCCCGCAGCACCACGGTGCCCACGTCGCCGATGCCCAGTCCGTCGATGAGGATCTCGCCGCTGGGCACAGAGCCCACCACGTTCATGCGGCTGGGGCTGATCTCCACGATGTCCCCCGTTTCCACAATGCGCACCCGGTCTTCGGCCATCTCCATGTCCCGGGCCAGGTTGGCGTGGTGGTGCAGGTGCCTGTACTCCCCGTGTACCGGGATGAAAAAGCGGGGCCTCGTCAGGGCGTGGACCAGCTTTAATTCCTCCTGGCAGGCATGGCCCGACACATGGACCTCTTCGATGGCTTCGTAGATCACGTTCGCGCCGGTGCGCACCAATTGGTTGATGACCCTCGAAACCGATTTTTCGTTGCCCGGGATGGGGGTCGCCGAGATGATCACCATGTCGCTGCTGCGGATTTCCAACTTCTTGTGCTCCGCGAAGGCCATGCGGGCCAAGCCGCTCATGGGCTCCCCCTGGCTGCCCGTTGTGATGACCACCAATTCGTTGTCGTCGTACCGGTCCAGGTCGTCCACGCTTACAAGACGGCCCTCGGGGATGCGAAGTTCCCCCAGCTGGACGGCCACCTTGCTGACATTCAGCATGCTGCGCCCGATCAGGCATACTTTTCGGTTATAGCGCACCGTGGCATCCACTACCTGCTGGACCCGATGGACGTTGCTGGCGAACTGGGCCACAATGATCCTGCCCGTGGCTTTTCCGAACAGGTTCATGAAGGTTTCGCCCACTTTTTTTTCACTCATGGTATAGCCAGGCCGTTCCACATTGGTGGACTCCGCCATCAGCAGCAGCACGCCTTCCCTGCCCAGTTCCCCCAAACGGCCCAGATCGCAGATCTGGCCGTCGATGGGGGTATAGTCTATCTTGAAATCCCCGGTGTGCACCACAGTGCCCACGGGGGTGTGGATGGCCAGCATGACGGCGCCGGCGATGGAATGGCTGCCCTTGAGGAATTCTACCTGAAAGCTGTCCCCCACTTTGACTACGTCCCCGGGTTCCACCACGTTCAGCTGGATCCCTTGCACCTTGTGTTCTTTGAGTTTATGCTCAATCAAGGCCAGGGTGAGCCGGGTGCCGTATACCGGCGCCGGAAGGTTCTTCAGGATGTAGGGGGACGCTCCGATGTGGTCCTCGTGGCCGTGGGTGATGACAAAAGCCCGCACCCTGTCCGCGTTTTTGGTCAGGTACAGGGTGTCGGGGATGACCAGATCTACCCCCGGCATATCGTCCTTGGGGAAGATGGACCCCATGTCCACCACCATAATGTCCTCGTCGTACTCCAGTACGGTCATGTTCTTGCCGATTTCGCCCAACCCGCCCAGCGGGATGATGCGCAATTTCTTTTCGGCCTGTGCATTCTTTCCTCTGGCCGATTTTCCTCTTCTGTTACTTGCCATGAAACCTCCTTCTTGCAAACTTTCGTCAGCATACAAAACAAAGGGCTGTTTGCCCCGGCGACAAATGGATCATTTTCTTGGTGACCCCGGAAGAAATCAGAACTCCCGGCAACGCGCGACACCAAAGCTCCATGATCCGGTTTTTCACGTGACAACCGGAACCTCCCGTTTTACCGCCCTGAATAACAGAAAAACTGCGCCCGCAGACGCAGGCGCATGGGTGAGTCCGGTTTCCGCAATCCACTGGCCGTATTATACCACGCCAATGTAAGGTTTTGTGGTTTGATTTGCGTTTTTTACGCGAGATGTTTGTCCAGCAACGCTTGCAGCGCCTGGCGGCTCTGGGCGCCCACCATGCGTTCTTTTTCCACCCCGTCTTTGAACAGCACCAGGGTGGGGATGCTGTGCACCCGATAAGCCGCAGCGGCTTCATTCTCCTCGTCCACGTTCACCTTGCCTACGATGGCCCTGCCCGCATAGGCTGTGGCCAGTTCCTCCACGATGGGGCCCACCATGCGGCAGGGCCCGCACCAGGGCGCCCAAAAGTCGATCAGTACAACGCCCTTGTCCGAAAGGGCCTGAGGGGTCACTTCCCCGGTTGAAAAATGTTTGATGCCCATCGTTGCCTCCCTATCGTCCTCGTGTTTTTCGTCCTTTGTTTCCTTTTGCAGCTGTTCGCATTTTGGGGCATAGCGGCCGCTGCGCTTGAAGACTGGTTCCAGCTTTTTGAGGACCAGGTATCCTGCGCCGAGGCCTATCAGGGCTCCTACGATCTGGGCGATCTCTCCCAGCTCCAGCAGGGAGGGCAAAAACAGTCCCAGCAGCAGCCCGGCCAGGGGAACGCCGTATCCCAGCACAGATGCGGCAAAGGCTCTTCCTTCGCCGATGGAAAGGGTGATTTCGTCCCCTTCTTTCCACTCGCCCTCGGGCAGGGGGTAATGGCGCTTTTCACTGCGCCCATGGTCGCATGCCTGACAGTGTCCACAGGCATCCGGGCGGGTGACCTCTCCCATCAGTTTGCCTTCTACCCTGACTACCCTGGCTTTTACATCCATAGGCTTTATACCCCGATTCTTCGTCGTTGAAACAATTTACAGCAAGGTGGCCCGCAATTCCTCCCCCGACAGGGAGATCAGGTCTGCCGGCGGGATGTCGAACATGGTGACGCAGCCACGTACACCCCGGGCAGCCATGCGGTGGATGGCGCGGGCACCCGCTACGAGCACGCTGGCGGTAAATTCGGGATTTGACGCCAGTTCCAGGGCGAATTCGATGCGCTGGCTATGGCCGGCCCCGGTGATGCCGGTGCGGATGACGCTGCCCCCGTGGGGTAGCCGTCCGTGCTCCTTGCGCAATTCTTCCGGGGAAACAAAGGCAACGGAAGTATCGTAACCTGCGAAATAGTTGGGCATGGCCTGAATCGCTGCGGCAATGGCGCCTCTGTCCGCCTCCTCTTCCACCGCCACATAGCACGCCCGCCGGTGTTTCTCTCCCGGCTTCAGTTCGGGCATTTCACCCGCCCGCACCCTGTCCATGGCATCCTGCAGGGGTATGGTGTAGGAACGGGCATCCAGGACCCCCGGGATGTGCCGGATTGCCTCGGAATGTCCCTGGCTGACGCCCTTGCCCCAGAAGGTGTAGTCCTTGCCCTCGGGCAACACGGCGGCGGCATACAAGCGGCTGATCGAGAACAGGCCCGGGTCCCAGCCCGCCGCGATCAGGGCGATGTGGCCGGACCCTTTGGCCGCCGCATCCACCGCGGCATGGTGCGCCGGGATCCTGGCGTGGGTATCGAAGCTGTCTACCACGTTGAACTGGGCAGCCAGGGCAGGAGTAAGCTGCGGCAGGTCTGTGGCGCTGCCGCAGCAAATGATCAGCACGTCGATGTCGGCCCGGTGGTCCCGCACGTTTTCGGCGGCATATACCGGCACGCCGCTGACGGAGGCGATGCTTTCGGGTGCCCTGCGGGTGAATACCCCGGTAAGCGTGATGTCCTTGTTCTGCGACGCCGCGGCTTCTACCCCGCGCCCCAGGTTGCCGTAACCGTATATCGCGATCTTCATGGGATATCTTCTTTCCCTTATTATGCCCGCGCCAGGTCCGCCATGGTGTACAGGCCCGGGCCTTTGCCCAGCAGGAAGGCGGCGGCGTACAGGGCGCCCTCGCCAAACAGCGCCCGACTGTGGGCTTCGTGTTTCAGGGTGATGGTCTGGCTGGGGGTACCGAGGATCACTTCATGCACGCCGACGATGTTGCCCATCCGGATGGCATGGATGCCGATCTCCCTATCGCTTCGTTTTCCGAAGCCGCTGCGCCCGCAGTTGGGCTTGAGCTCCGGCCGCACCTGCATGATCCCCTCTGCCATGGCAAGGGCGGTGCCGCTGGGGGCGTCCACTTTCTGGTCATGGTGTTTTTCAATGATCTCGACCTGACAGCCGGGCAGCGCCTGGGCCGCCTTCTTGGCAAAGTCGATGAGGAGGGCGATCCCCAGGGAGTAATTGGCCGCGAAAAAGAGGGGGATCTCCCGGGCCGCTTCCCGGATGGCCTCCCGCTCTTCCTCGGTCTGCCCCGTGGTGGCCAGCACCAGGGGCAGACGGTGTGCCACCGCGAATTGCAGCAGCGCCCGGGTGTTGTCGTGATGGGAAAAATCGACCACGCAGTCCACATCGCTGCAAGCCCCATCGAAGGAGGCGGTACAGGGGATCTCCCCCTTCTGGACCTGCACGTCCACGCCGGCCACGACTTCCGCCCCGGCATATCCTTCCCGGGCAAGCTGCTGAATCACCGCGCCCATGCGCCCGCCCATGCCGCTCAGGAGAATCCTCATGACATTTCCCCCCTTATACCGCAAGGCCGGCGGCCCGCATCAGTTCCAGCATGGGGGGTACGTTCTTTGCCTCCATGGGGGTAAGGGGCAGGCGCAGGGCGTTCTCACAGCGCCCCATGGCCGCCAGGGCGGCCTTTACGGGAATGGGATTGACCTCGCAGAACAGGGCGCCCACCAGGGGCACGTACTTCAGCTGCAGCCTTGTAGCTTCCCGGGTATCTCCCTCAAAATAGCATTTGCATAAGCGGGAGGTCTCTTTGGGCAGGATATTGGACATCACGGAAATCACGCCTTTGCCCCCCAGGGAGAGGATGGGCACGATCTCGTCGTCGTTGCCCGAGTAAATGTCCATCTTGTCCCCGCACAGGGCCGCCAGCCGGGCGATCTGGCTGATGTTGCCGCTGGCCTCCTTGATGCCCACGATGTTGGGATGCTCCGCCAGCGCCGCAGCGGTCTCCGGCAGGATGTTGCAGCCCGTGCGGGTGGGTACGTTGTACAGGATACAGGGCTTGTCTGAGGCATCCGCAATGACGGAAAAAGAGGTGACCAGGCCCTTCTGGGTCGCCTTGTTGTAGTAGGGGGTCACCAGCAACATGGCGTCCGCCCCCGCTTCACAGGCGTAACGGGTCAGATTGACGGCGTAGGCGGTGTCGTTGGAACCCGTTCCCGCGATGACCGGGACCCGCCCACGTACCCGTTCCACGCAGTACCGGATGACTTCTTTGTGCTCTCCGTCCGTCAGGGTGCATGCCTCGCCGGTGGTGCCCGTCACCACGATGCCGTCGATGCCTTCCTCGATCTGCCAGTCGATGAGCTTGCCAAAAGCGTCATAGTCCACTTCATTTCCCTTGAAAGGGGTGACGATCGCAGTTGCGGCGCCGGTAAATACTGTTTTTTTCATCATGCATTCCTCCTTCAAATAGAACACAAAAAAGGGACTGCTGCTGTAGCGCAACCGTCCCACAAAGCGATCCCTTGCTCTGCCGCGGATAGCGCTCCACAACGGCCGGGAACACAATGCGTTCCACAGCCCCTGCGACAACAGGACGGATCTTCTCCGTACTGCCAGCGTGATGCCCGCCACGGCACCCGCTTCGGCGCCCGCGCCTTTTCCGCACAGCTTTGGCACCTGTTTTCCTGCGGTACTCATCTTGGGCGCGCCTCTATCTGCGGGAAGTTTATCACATATCCTTTTTCCTGTCAAGGGGTTTGTTCAAACAAATTCTGTTTCGATGGTCAGCATCAGCTGGTTGTCCGGATAATGTTCCGCCATGTACCCGGTAAATTCCGCTTTCAGGGCGTCCAGGTCCTTCAACCCGTAGTCCACGATGAGGTCGCAGTAAATTTTGCCGCTGTCCCGATCCAGGTACAGGGCGTGAAAACCGACGATATGTTTCCGGTCCCGGACAAAATCCCCGACCACGTCATGGAGCTCCTGGACTTCCGGATGATCATGGCCCACCGCATAAATGCCAAACACCATATTGACCCGGTGCTCGTTCTGGATTTTCACCTGCAGCTCGTGCAGGAACTGGTAGATCTCCCCCACGGTCTTCTCGTGATCCACCTCCACGTTCACCGACCCGGACCAGGTCTCGGGACCATAGTTGTGCAGCACCATGTCCACCGCGTTCAGGATGCCCGGGGTGGCCTTGATCTCCCGGTACAGGGTTTGCGCCAGTTCCTTCTCCCCGGGCCTGCCCAGCAGGTCGGACACGGTATCCCGCAGCACCTCCAGCCCCGACTTGATGATCAGCGCGGAGATCAGGATGCCGGCATAGGCATCCACAGACAAGTCAAAGATCAGGAAGATTGCCGACGAAATAATGGTGATCACAGAGGCAATACAGTCGTTCCGGTTGTCTATCCCCAGGGCCTCCAGGGTACCGGAGCCCGCTTTTTTCCCCATCTTGATGGTATAGGTGCCCAGGGCAAACTTCATGGCCGCGGAGATCGCGATCAGGAGGAGGGACAGATAGGAGATGGACAGTTCCCTTGGCTCGAAGATCCGCTTCACCGAACTGGTCAGCATCTCGATACCGGTGACCAGGATGAGCACGGAAATCACCAGGGCCGTGAGATATTCGATGCGCCCATGGCCAAAAGGGTGCTTATCATCCGGCCTTTTCCCCGCCATCTTGGTCCCCAAAAGGGTCAGCACCGAGGTCAGCACGTCCGATGCGTTGTTCATCCCCTCGGACACGATGGCGATGGAAGCGGTCAGGGTCCCCACCACCACTTTGAGGACGGCGATCAGGGTGTTCACCAAAATGCCCAGCCCGGAGGTGGTCGCAATGATCCCCTCCCGGGACTTGGGATCGATGCGCAGGATTTTGCTCAAAAGGCCCATGGGTCTTTCCTCCCTCAATCGTCGATATCCATTGTCAGGGTAGAACCCGAAGCTTTTTTCTGGACCAGCACCCTGTGGTCGATGCGCTCCCGAAGCTGTGCCACGTGGGAGATCACGCCGATCATGCGATTGCCGTCCGCCAGGCTGTCCAGCATGGTCACCGCGTTTTTCAGCGCGCCCTCGTCCAGGGTGCCAAACCCCTCGTCGATGAACATGCTGTCCAGGCGGATCCCCCCCTCGTTCTGGACAATATCGCTGAGGCCCAAAGCCAGGGAGAGGGAGGTCATGAAGGATTCGCCCCCGGACAATGTGCTCACATCCCGCCACAGCCCGGTGGAGCGATCCAATACGTCCAGGTCCAGTCCGCTCTGGCTCACCATGTTCCGGGCCTCTTCCTTGCAGCGCAGGGTGAACATGCCTTCGGTGAGCATCTGCAGCCGCTCGTTGGCAGCCAGGATCAGCTTCCGGAAGTAGTGCTGCTGTACGTACACCTCCAGGGTCATCTTGGCGCTGCCGGACAATTGGCCGGACACCGTCCTGAATACGTCGCTTACCACCGCCCATTCCCGGTCGTTCACATCCCGGCTTTCAAGCTCTTTTTCAAGGTCCGCCGAGGCGTTCACAAATCCCGTGAGCCTGCTGTACAGTTTTTGCCTGCCGTCGTCCAGGGCCTTGATCTCCCCCTCCAGCCGTTCTATCTCCCGACGCAAAGGCGCCGGGTCCCTCCAGACCCGATCCGCCAACTCATTGGAGATGGCCTTCAGCTGGTCCTCGAGGGAGCGTTTCTGTTCGCCGTACACCCTGATCTCATCCTCCAGGCGACGGATCTCCCCTGGGGAAAGCTTGGCTGCATCGTATTCGGTTTCATCCCCAAAGCCCTGCCCGGCGAGGGATTTTTGGAATTCTGCCCCAAAGGAGACGCCGTCACTTTCGATCCCCTCAAGGTCTTTCCTTGCCTGTTCCAGCACCTCTCCCTTGCTTTGGAGCTCCCTTTCCACCTTCCGGTGGTCATCTTCCGCTTTCTCCAGCCTGGCTTTCCGGGCTTTTGCCTTCTGCAGCAAGGCGTCTGCCCGCGCCCGCACATTTTCGGGAGATTCACGTTCGGATATGCCCAGGGCAAGGATGCGCTCCCGATGCTTTTCCACATCCTTTTCATATGCCTGGGCATCTTTTTCGGCTTTCCTGAGCTTCTCATAGGCATCCCTGCGGGAAGCCTCCGCCCTTTCCACGTCTTCCCTGGACGCGGAACCTTCGGCAAGGGCCGCAGGATCCGGATGAATCGGGGAACCGCACACGGGACATGGCATGCCTTCCTGCAGCTCCCGGGCAATCAGGCCGTATTGGCTTGCGTAATAGGCTCGCCGGACTTTGTCGTACGCCGCATCCGCCGCCTCATTTTGTGCAAGGTATCCCTTCAGATCCCGCCTGGCCTTTTCCAGGACCTTTCTGCTGCGGTCGTGATCTGCAACGGCAGGCAGGGCATCCAAAATGTTCCTTCCCTGAAGCGTCAGGGGCTCGATTTCCTCCGCATTTTTCCGCGCCGCCGCAAGAGCGTCCGCATAAAGGGGCAGCCGGGCCTGCAGATCTGTCATCGTTTTTTCCAGGTCTTCGATCAGTTCCTTCTTCCCCCGGGCGCTGTTCCGGTTGATGCGCAGGCGCTCCTCCTGTCCCGCCAGGGTCAGAGCCCTGCGGCCGCGCTCCAGCCGCAGGGCGCTTTCGTCCATCGCACTTTGCTGTGCCTTCAATCCTTGAAGGCCAAGTTCCAGTTTTTCCTTCAGGACAAAGCGCTTGTTCACCTCTTCCTGCTGCAGGATCTGTCGGTTGATGTCGTCCCGCTGCGCCCCGGCCCGGTCCAGCCGCTCCCGAAGATTGCGCAAGCGTTCCTTTTCCTCAGGGATTATTTCCCCGAGGCACTGCAGAAGCCCATTCGCCCGCTCGGGATCGGCGGCCAATTCCCGGAGCTGTTCTCCCCGGGCACAGTCCGAGTTGCGCCGGATGCCGTCGGCGATGAGGGAGAGCCTTTGGTTGATTTGGTCCCGCACCTGCTGGCACGCGCTGTTTTTTTGTCTCAGCCTGCTCTGCAGCTCTGCATAACGGCCGGTGTTGAAAAGGTGGGTGAACAATTTCGTCCGCTCATCGCTTCCGGCATTGAGGATCTTCATGAAATCTCCCTGGGCGATCATGACGGTACGGGCGAACTGGTCCTGATCCAGCCCGATGAGTTCCTTTACCTTCTCGTTGACCGTGCGCTGGGCATCCCAGCTGTCCCCGCTTTCCAGGTCCTCCATATACACCCTGGCCGGCTGGGTGGCCATGCCCGTCCCCCGCTTGCTCTTCCGCTGGTATTCCGGAGAGCGTCGGATGAGGTAGCCGCGACCCCTGTGCAGGAACGTGTACTCCACGTAGGTCTCGTCCTCGGGCGCCGCATAGTCGGAGCGGAAGGAGGAGGCGCTCCTGCGCTCCTTTCCACCGGAGGCCTCTCCGTACAGGGCGTAGCTGATGGCGTCGAAAATGGTTGTTTTGCCCGAGCCGGTGTCCCCGGCGATCAGGAAAACGCCCCGTTCGCCCAGCCGGTCGAAGTCCAGCACGGTCTCCTTCGCAAAGGGGCCAAAGGCCGACATGACCAGCCTAACGCTCTTCACGGTTGTCCGCCTCCATTTCCTTCAGGATCCCTTCCACCAACCGGATCCGGTCTGCGTCCGGTTCCCGGCCCCCGTGCCGGTCCATATAGAATTCGCGGAAAAGCTGGATCGGCGTCTTGTCTTCTATCCGCTGGCCGGACAGGATGTCCATATCGAAGCGGGTCCCGGAATTGTCCACGGAAAAATGCATCATGTTGGGAAACACCCCGGCGAGAAGGCGGCTTCGGGTGTCGGGAGGCACGTTCTCATCGGTAACCATGACCCAAACATAGTCTTCGGAGTAGTCCATGGCCATGATTTCCCCGATGGTGCCCCGGATTTTTTTCATATCGTGCAGGGGCTTCAGGGGGATGGGGCGGACGCTCAGGGCTTTCTCTGCCCCTACGTTCACCAGAAGGACGCTCTTCTCGTGATCACACTCCGAAAAGGAGTATTTCAGGGGAGACCCTGCGTAGCGGACCCCCTCCCGCCCCATCCGCTGGGGTTTATGGATATGCCCTAAGGCAACATAGTCAAAGGCGTCAAATACCCTGTAGTCCACGCTGTCCAGGCCGCCCACGCTGTTTTCCTCGGACTCGGACCGCTCCGCCCCCGTCACGAATTGGTGGCACAGGAGCAGGTTCCGGGCGCATGGATCCAGGTCGATGGCCGAGAGGAGTGCCGCAATGGCGTCCTGGCAAGTCGCGATCCCGCTTTCCTCCCCGAGGAATCGCCTGACCTGCCCCGCTTTTACAAAGGGCAAAAGGTACAGGGCAACCGCTCCATGTTCGTCATACAGCTCCACCTTCTGGATACTGCCCGTAAAATCCCCCGCTATGTACAGGCCAGCCTTTTGCACCAAGCCCGAAAAGTACTGGATACGCTGCTGGGAATCGTGGTTTCCGCTGATGGCGAGCACCTTGATGCCGGCATCGGTGAGGGCGGTGGCAAAACGGTCAAAGAGGGCCATGGCCTCGGCCTGGGGCGCCGCACGCTGGTAAATGTCTCCGGCGATCAGTACAGCATCCACCTTTTCCTCTTGGGCGATGCTGACGATCTGGGCCAGGATATGCTCCTGGTCTTTGAGAAGGGAAACGTTGTTCAGCTGTTTCCCAAGGTGTAGGTCCGAAGTATGCAAAAAGCGCACGGCTCTTCCCCCTTTTCTTCTCCCACACAGTCTACCACGCTTTTCCCCGGGATGCAAGAAGGAGCGGTATCGTCGCGCTGCCTGTTTTTTCTGGGTCGATTGCCAAAGTAAATGCATGGGGTAGGTTGAAGAGGTACTGCAATAAGTCTGGCAAAGGGAGTACTGCATTGAACCTGGCATGCAATCTTCCTGCGGATGGTTTCCCCCGAGGGGGAAAC
>JAAYOH010000068.1 GCA_012520375.1 Clostridiales bacterium | reverse complement strand
TATTCTGGCGCGATATCTTTGCCGAATTACGCAGAGTCGGCTATGAATACGTCGCAAGCATTGAGTTCGAATGCGAGATTACTTCTGCTGACTTTGGTTGCCAAATGGCTCTTAGAAATCTGCAGGCATGCCTCTTGTCGGACGATGTCAACTCCCCTCTTTCTTGGAGACACCAGGCAGAGCAAAGACAAATACTCCGTAACAAATTGTATCACATAGAAGAATAGCTGCTTTAACGACGCCGGTCAGATGATAAATGCTTATTGGGAGGGGGTATCCCCATCACCCCTCCCTTGTGATATTGAACGGCTTTAAGCAGGGCTGCTGCACATATTGTCACGATAGAGCTAACTTTATTGCAGTTTGTATTATTTATTAACCTTCCGTAAAATCGCTTATGTTTTTGCTTTTGAGAAATATATATAATATTCTAAACCTGATGATACACAGATACTGAACCTCCATTACACGTAAAGAGTCCATTGCCATTCTCATCTAAAACTACTTCCCCTAAAATATTTCCCGTGATGTCCGACCATTTGGTTTTGGCTTTATCAGGACCAAATGACATGAGTTTTTGGGATGCTACCCCATTGGACATGATCACAGCCAGGCCGGAATTATTATAGAAAGGGTCGCCTTTTCTTATCCACGCTATACAATTTGGGTCATCAAAGTAATCCACTTGATCTCCATAGGAATAATCAAGCCTTGCCTTGAGAAGCGGATCAAGGATTTCTTTTTTCGGCATTACGGGATTTTCTCCCCCTGCACCATAATAGTCTCCGTAAAACAAACATGGATACCCATCTTTTCGAAGTAGAATCAATGCGTATGCCAGGGGCTTGAACCAATCCGCGACCCAGGATTCAAGAGATTGTCCAGGTTGAGAGTCATGATTGTCCACAAAAGTCACGACGTTCAAAGGACTCTCGCTCAGGAGAGTATTGTCAAATATCGTTCTCATATCAAAATCTGCACCTGTATTCGCAGCTTCAAAAAAATTGTAGTGTAATCTAACATCGAACAGCGCCAATGAATCAGCACTATCTTGAATATAACTTTTTAATATAGTTTCGTCTGCATTCCAGTATTCACCGACAGCATATAGAGATTTCCCGGACGCCAGTCTGATTTCTCGTAAGAATACTCTTATAAAATCTCCATCGATGTGCTTGATGGCATCAAATCTCATGCCGTCAATATCCAGTTCTTTTGCAAACCATTTTCCCCATTTGATGGTCTCATCTATAACATCCGTATTCCTGTAATCAATATCCGAATGCATCAGATAATCATAATTCCCTTTTTCAGTGTCTACACTGTCAGAAAAACTTTTGTTTTCTCCTAAAATTTTAAAAATACCCTTTTCTCCCGTTCTATGATCAAAATCACAAGCTGTAAAATGTACAAAACTCCACTGGAATTCAGAGTATTTTCCATTTCTTCCCGGAAAAGTGAATTTGGTCCAACCCTCGATCTCGTACGGTTCACTGATTTCATGATTTCTGTTTTCGGGATCAACTTGAACAACCTTGAATCGTTCCGTTTCATCCGCCCCGCCCCTGTGGTTTAAAACCACATCGGCATATACTTTGATATCCTTTGAGTGAAGGGTTTTCACAGTATGTAAGAGCTGAATTTTGTCTCCGTATTTTGTTCTGACTGTCCCTTTTTGATCGAATTCCCCCAAATCATAGAGATCATAAACCCCGTAGCCGACATCTTCTTGAGATATGGCTTTATAGCAGGGCGGTATCCATACTGCGGCAACACCTATGGATGTAAGATGATCGCTGTCATTGGCAAGATTTTCCCACAATTTTCCGTCATTTGGCAGGTACCATTCAAAATACTGCATCATAATTTTATTTTTTTCCCGTATAGGGATTTCATTGCTTAAACTTATTCCTTTTTTCGCAGCAAGAATTTGGTATCCCTCATCAATGATCTTTTTCTTGTCTTCATGTATTTCATTATGTACTTCTGAATGTATTTCCTCTTCTAACATTTCTTTTAGTTCTTCCTTGATCCTTTTTATCTCCTCTTGCTCCCCGTTTTGTTTTAGCTTTTCTACTGTATTTTCAATTTTTTTCACATCTTCCATTATGTATTCCTTTCTGATTCATGGGGAAACTGCGTGTAGGTCAGCGTTTCCTCAAACTCTTCCTCCAGCTGCTTTTCCGCACCGGGCAGCTTCTCTTTACGCTGCTTCCATGCCCTTCGCGGAGCTGCTTCCCGATCTTCCTGCGCGTGGATCGCCTTGAACATCGCCATCGCCTCCGGCATATGCTTCTTCGGTATCGTCGGAAACATATTCCGGTAGAAATGTACGATACGGCGCTGGTACTTTGACTCGGGATACACTGCCCGGGTTGCTTCCACCAGGCCGAGGCATTGGTCTTCGACGAACAATCGCGTTCCTCTCAGTTCGCGCTCCTTCAGGTGCTGCAGCAAGTTCAGCCAGCTTTGCGTGTCCTCTTTCCCGCCCTCGCACCCGATGATCTCAGGCTGTCTCTCTGCGTTCACCCCCAGCGCTATCAGTGCAACCGCGTTCTCCACCGGCCCGCCCCAATTCCGCTTCAGATATCTTGTTTTTCTTACAGCTATAGCTTACCACAGCTTGGGTTCCCTTTTCAATTGTACGAAAAATATTATACCTTATCTTTACAGAGCCGCAGCGTATTCTTCGTCTTGATCGCCGAAAAAGGGGTTCGCACCGTATTGCTTTCCGCACCCTGTGACCTTCCTTTGGCAGGTCCTTTCTCTCTCCTCCTCAAAACAGGAGGCTGTTGCAGGTTTCTCGCAACCCGCAACAGCCTCTTGGTTTGTTTGCAAAGCTTTTCAAAAGCTTTTTCAATAAAAGGTCTCGAGGCTCTGACTTCTTCTGAGGGCAAACAAACCCAGGGAGGCGAACACCACCAGAAACCCGGTGAGGGCCAGCAGGTCTGTGCGCTGGATCAGGAGCGACTGGCCCTTTTGGATGAGCGTCATGGCGTCGATGGCCCAGTAGTGGGGGGTGATCATGGCCAGCTTCTGCATGAAGGGCGGCATCAGCCACAGCGGCCAGAAACTGCCGCCCAGCATGGCGAAAATCGTGGTCACAATGGGGATGAGCGAGGAATAAACCGCCCGGGATTTGGCCGAAAGAGCCAGGAAGATGCCAAAGAAAATCCAGATAATCCCGTAGTAAAACCATAGCAGGTACATCAAAAACGTGGTCTTTACCGGCATCACAAAGCGGGTGATAAGGTACAGGCCCAGGAGGTTCAGGAGCAAAAAGATTACAGCGGACAGGAAATTCGCGATCAGGAAGGCGAATTTTCCTACCGGCGCCTGGCGCACCCGGCCCAGGGTATTCCAGTGTTTTTCCTCCAGGATGAGGCTGGTGGCCTGCATCATGCTCATGGCCAGCACATAGAACAGAAAGCCGCTGGCAAAGTTCAGCGCCTGGTTGACCTCTCCCGTGGTGATGCGCTGCATCTTGAACTGAAAACCATGGGTCTCGACTTCCTTCATGGCGTCCACCAGGGCCCGGGCGCTTTCAGGCTGTCTGATATCCCTGAGCCGGGCAAGGCCGGACAGGGTGATGTCGATGCCAGCTTTCAGGCTGCCGGTGACCTCCTGTCCCTTCAGGGTGCGGATCGGGATTTCGGGATCGCTCGCTTGCATGAAATCCGCCTCAAATCCCGCGGGGATCGTCACCACCGCCTCCAACGTCCCTTTCAGCAAGGAATCATCAGCCTCCGCTTCAGCCACGGCCTGCACTTGGCTTCCATCCTCTGACAGGAGGGTGGTGAGCGTTTCGGACAGCAGGGTATTGTCATGATCCACCACGCCGACGTTCATCCTTGCGATTTGGGTTGAGTTGTTGAGCAGCCCCAGGGAAAACGCAACCATTGGAAGGATCAACAGCATAAACAGCATGACTTTCCGGGCCAGAATGATCCGGCAATTGTTCTTAATCAGCGGCCACAAGGTCACTTCCCTCCTCTCTTCTAAAAAGCGCATAGGCGATCAGGAGCATCACCAGCCCCAGGCCGAGAAGCTTTGAACCAGCCGACAGTATGGCCCCCGTTTCACCCTGATAGATATATGTGAACAAGCCTTCGTTTATCCATCCGATGGGCGAAATCCGGTACAGGACGTCAAACAGGCCGTTGTCGGAAGGCATCGGCGTGTAGCCCCGGCCCATAAACACTGAGGCGACAGTGATCAGGTTCAGAAACGCCGACGCAGCGCCGGCCTTGCGCAACACCTGGTAGGCGGCCACTCCAAGGGAAGTGACAAACACCGCCAGAGGGATCAGCATCACCATCACCATGCCGATATGGCGGTAGTCGATGCCATAAACAAAATGGTTGATCAATATCAGAATCAGCGCCTGCAGCAAAATGATCCCGCAGGCTGTCGCCGCTTTCACAAAGAACACCCGGTTCATGGGATAGGGCGACGCCTTCAGGCGCTGCGCCGTCCTGGCATTTTTTTCCAATGCCAGGAGCGACATCGCCTGGATAGAGCCATACATGATAATCATGGTAAGCATCGTGACCCCATAATATCCAAAGGAATTGGGCTCATTCAAACCATCAATGCCCTCCACCCTGGCAAAGCTTTTGAATTGCGGCACAGCCTGCCCAAGCTTGCCTTCTTTGATGGCCAGCGCAGACAAATTGGCTTGTTTGGTGAAGGCGGTTGCATACATTTTCACCATCATCGCCTCAAGGCTTCCCTGGTCATCGCTGTGGAGGATCAGGTCCCTGCCTGTCAGTTCCACGTATCCCTTGAGTGTTCCTGCGGCTATGCGGCGGTCCACCTCCGCCTGCTCTGTTTTTTCGAAGGTGAGGCCGCTTGCCTGGCTGTTTGCGATAAAAATGTCCGACAACATGCCGCCCTCCGACACCATGGGCATCTTCACCTCGGGCAGGTCGAAGGTATGGCCTGTTGCAGAGGACAGGGCGGTGCCCAGAACCCAGGTGATCGCCACCGGGAACAGGATCATGAGCAGCAGCGTTTCAGGCGCTGTTATGAGGTGCAGCGCTTCTTTTTTCAAAAATCGCAGTGTACGCATCTTTGCCTCCTAATCTCTCAAACGCTTGCCGGTAAGGGTCAGGAACACATCCTCCAGGTTGGGCTCCTGGGTGGCCATGTCCTGGATCTCGGTGTGATGCTCAGCCAGCACATCCAGAATATCCCGCAGCTGGGTTCGCTTGTTTTTGCAGCGGAAGCGCAGGGCGTTCCCGGAAACGTCGATCTGCTCCACCCCGGCCACTGTGCGCAGCGCTTCAAGGGGCGGTGTCCCCTTCACCTTGAGGTTGATAAACCAATGTTCCTCAATCAATCCGCGCAGTTCTGCCAGGTTGCCCTGGGCTACGATCTGCCCCATATCCAGGATGGCGATGCGGTTGCACAGCTGTTCCGCTTCCTCCATATAATGGGTGGTATAAAGGATGGTCATCCCTTCCTTGTTCAGCTTCAGGATGGACTCCATGATGTGGCTTCGGCTCTGGGGGTCAATGCCCACGGTGGGTTCGTCCAATATCAGCATCTTGGGTCGGTGCACCAGGCCGCAGGCGATATTAAGCCGGCGCTTCATGCCGCCGGAAAAGGTCTTCACCCTGTTCTTGGCCTTGTCCTCCAAGCCCACAAGCTCCAGGGTATCCATGGCCTGGCGCTTGAGTGCGGCGCCTTTCAAGCCATACAGCCCGCCAAAAAAACTCACATTTTGATACGCTGTCAAGTCATTATAAACCGCCAGATCCTGAGGTACGATGCCCAACAGGTATTTCACCTGATTGAGGGACTTGTCCAGGTCCATCCCGCCAACGGTGACAGTTCCTCCATCCTTTTTGATGAGCCCGGTGATGATGTTGATGGTGGTAGACTTGCCTGCGCCGTTTGGCCCAAGCAATCCATAGATCTCCCCTGGGTTGACAGAAAAGCTGATATCGCTCACTGCCAGATTCTCCCCATATCGCTTCACGAGTTTAGACACTTTCAGCATGATCATTCCCTCCTTACGCGGTGATTATAAGCAAAAAAAAGGCGACCTCCAAGTCACGAAAGTCACCAACGGGCATGACAAAGGTCATATTTTATAATTCGCCCTTCATGTGGCTGATGGCGATCTGTGTGCGGTGGGAAAGGCCGGATTTGGCCAGGATGGCGGTGATATGGTTCTTCACGGTTCCTTCCGAAATAAAAAGGGAATCGGCGATCTGGCGATTGGAAAGTCCCTGGGCGATGGCAGCCACCACCTCGCTCTCCCGCTCTGACAGATCGGCCAGTTTTTCCTGGCCCTCCGGCTTCATGCTGCGCCTGAGGGCCTCCATGGCCACGGCATCAAACACGCTTTTCCCCTGATACAGCTGGACGATCGCCTGGACAATATCCTGTGGCTTTGCGCTTTTCAGCAGGTACCCATGGGCGCCGTCCCGCAAAGCGCGCACGATTTCAGCATCGTCATCAAAGGTGGTCAACACCAATACCCGGGTTTGCCCGGCGACCTCCGACAGCACCTCAAGGCCGCTTTTTACTGGCATGCGCAAATCCAGCAGCATCACGTCACACTGCGCCGCCCACCGGAGGGCGTCAAAGCCGTTCTCCCCCTGGCCCACAATGCGGATCTCTTCCTTGCCCTCCAGCAGTATCTTCAGGGACTCCCTGATCAATGCATCGTCGTCAATGACCGCCACCCGTATCATCATGAACCTCCCTTCTGGGGATCAGGGTGATCACCCGCATCCCCTGGTCATTTTGCACAAGCAAACTGCCGCCGTACTCCGTCGCCCGCTCTCTCATGCCGCCAATGCCCATGCCCTCAACAAGGTTTTCGCAGCCCCGTCCATTGTCCCGTACCTCCAGGCGTACCACGCCCGGCAGGGCCTGAAGGCGGATATCCACCTGTGTAGCGCCGGCATGGCGGATGATATTGGTGAGCCCTTCCCTGAGGTTGCCCAGAATCACCTGCCAGATCCCGACGGGCAAATCATCCAGCGTCCCTTCCTTATCAAAAACAGTGACAATGCCGCTGTCCAGGCGGAAGCGGTCGATCATCGCCCGCATCTCCGCAGCTTTGAGCGTCGGCACATCCGCCCGCATTTGGTGCACCGCCTCGCGCACCTGGTCGATGCCCTGGCGCATCATGTTCGTGGCATTGTTCAAAAAGCTCCTGGCCCTTCTAGGGTCGTCGTCCAGCAACTCCTCCGCAGCCTCCAGCTGCAAAATGGCGGCTGTCATGCTGTGCCCCAACAGGTCATGGATTTGCTGGGCAATGGCCCGACGCTCTTCCAGCCTCAGGTTCAAGGCCATCTGGCTGTCATAGTTTTCCTTCAGGAAAAGGTAGCGGAGGTGGTTTTTTTGGCTCACTTTCAGCTGGGTATTTTCCCGGGTGAGGGTCAGCCTTTGTTCCTCTCTCCTGGCGAGAAAGACGTACAAAGCCGCATAAAACAGGTAGGACAACGCCAAAATCTCCGGATGATAGGGCCACAAAAAACACAATAACCCCAAATTGATCGCGGTAAACGCCGGATGCACCGACAGCGCCAGCACCCGGGCAGCAAAGAAAAACAGCAACAGCACAAGGATCGTCTCAAACCCCTGGAAGACGTGCAGAGCATAGGCGCCGTAGGCCGCAAGGATCACCGTATCCGTCAGCAACAAAAACAGCTTCACCCTGCCTGCTCCTCCCTTGAAATCAAATCGTTTCTTTTATGTATGGGTTTGCTCCGCTGTCGATTGTGTAATGCCCTGAACCATGGGCGTTGCTGCAATGCCATCGTGCTTGTTGTTCGATCGCATCAAGTGTTATTCCTGCATTTGAGCAGATGCGCCGGCATGATGATGTTACGGCTACAACGCAGTCGTCGTCACAACCCCTGTAGATGTATGGTCAACGCGCATCGCTGTCCGTCCTATCCGCAGGTTTGGTAAAAGTGAGCCAGGGCAGCCTGTCCGCACGCTCTCCTGCCCCTTTCCTTTCAGCGTTTGGCGGATTTCCCGAGATAGGCTTCCCGCACCTGTCGGTTCTCCAGCAGCTCCCTTCCGGTTCCCTGCATGGCGACGTGCCCGGTCTCCAGCACATACCCATAGTGGGCGGCGTGCAGGGCTGCGTTTGCATTCTGCTCGATCAGCAGGATGGTCATGCCCTCTTCGTTGAGCCTTTTGATGATCCGGAAGATGTCCTGCACCACCATGGGCGCCAGCCCCAGGCTGGGCTCGTCCATCATCAGGATCTTGGGCCTTGACATCATGCCCCGGCCCACCGCCAGCATCTGTTGCTCTCCGCCGGACAGGGTGCCCGCCAGCTGCCAGTGTCGCTCCCCGAGCCTGGGAAAGATGTCGTATACGTGGTCCATATCCTTGGCGATGGCGGCCTTGTCCTTTCGGAGGTAGGCGCCGATGAGCAGGTTCTCGTTCACCGTCAGGTTGGAGAACACCCGCCGTCCCTCGGGCACCATGGCAATACCCATTTCCACGATCTTTTGGGGATCCAGCCGGGTGATGTCCCGGCCCTCGTAGTAGATGCTGCCCTCTGAGGGGTACACCAGGGAGGAGATAGCCCGCAGCGTAGTGGATTTCCCCGCGCCGTTGGCCCCGATCAGGGTCACGATCTGGCCCTGGTCCACATTGAAGGAGATGCCTTTCAGGGCCTCGATGCCTCCGAAATTGACTTTGAGGTTTTTGACCTGCAGCAGACTCATGCTTCCTCCTCCCCCAGATAAGCCCGGATCACTTCGGGATCGTCCTGCACCTGGGCAGGGCTCCCATGGGCGATCTGCCGGCCGAAATCGATGACGTAGATGCGGTCGGAAATGTCCATGACCAGGTTCATGTGGTGCTCGATCAGGAACACGGTGAGCTTGAAATCATCCTTGATGCGCACGATGAATTCCCCCAATTCATCGGTTTCCTGGGGGTTCATGCCCGCCGCCGGCTCATCCAATAATAGCAGCCGGGGCTGGGTAGCCAGGGCACGGGCGATCTCCAGGCGCCGCTGCTGTCCGTAGGGCAGGGAGGTAGCCTTTTCATAGGCGAAAGCACCCAGGCCCACGATCTCCAGCAATTCCATGGCCTGCTGCCGCATTTGCTTTTCCTCCTGCAGATTCAGGCGGAAAGTAGCGGAGAAGGGATTGCTGGTACGCCTGAGGTGCATGCCGATGAGCACGTTCTCAAAGGCGCTCTGGGATTTGAACAGCCGGATATTCTGAAAGGTGCGGGCAATGCCCAGCTTGGTGATCTTGTCCGGGGTCATGGCGATGCGTGGGCCCTCGCAGGGGGTCCTGTTGTCCCCGGCGTACAGTTTTTTCATGCGACCGGTGGGCTGGTTGCGGACGATACACTGATCGTTAAAGTACACAGCGCCGTTGGTGGGCTCGTATACTCCGGTGATGCAGTTGAAAGCGGTGGTCTTCCCCGCGCCGTTTGGGCCGATCAGGGCGACGATCTCCCCCTGGTCAATGTGCATGGACAGGTCGTTGATGGCAACCACGCCGCCGAACTGCATGGTGATGTTTTCCAGCCGAAGCACGTGGCTCATTTGGATGCCACCCCCTTTCTGCGCCTGAACATGTCAAAGCTCAGCTCCCGGTCCCCCATGATGCCCCTGCGATAAAACAGCACCACCAGCATGATAAGGATGGAGAATACCACCATGCGGAAACCGGAACGCAGCAGCGGCACTTTAAAGGTCCCGATCATCAGCTCGCTGTCGAGGAAGCGCATCCACCACTCGCTGCAGGCGATGAACAGGAAGGATGCCATGACGCTGCCCGACACCGAACCCATGCCCCCGATGACCACAATCAAAAGGATCTCATAGGTCATGGCGGACTTGAAGGCATTTGCCTGCACCGTGCCTTGGTACATAGCCAGCAGGGCGCCCCCCACCCCGGCAAAGAAGGAGCTGACGACAAATGCAAGCTGCTTGTGCCTGAACAGGTTGATGCCCATGGCCTCTGCCGCGATCTCATCGTCCCGGATCGCCTTGAAAGCCCGGCCGTAAGTTGAATGAATGAGCAGCAGGATGATCCCGATACAGACGGCGGATACCACGAAGGGAAACAGCACCGTGGTAAAAGTGGGATAGGTCTTGAGCAGGTTGGAGCCGTTGGTGATGGGCCCCAGTTTGTCGTACTGAATAATGGCGCGGATGATCTCCGCAAAGCCCAGCGTGGCGATGGCCAGGTAGTCGCTCTTCAACCGCAGTACAGGCATCCCGATCAGGGCGGCGAAGAGGGCAGCGACGACGCCTGCCAGCAAGATAGCCAGGAAGAAGGGTATTTCGAACTGGATGATGCCCCCTTGGTAATACTGGTACACCGCCATACGCTTGGCCATGGGGATGGTGAACACTGCATAGGTGTAGGCGCCAACCAGCATAAAGCCCGCCTGGCCCAGGGAGAACAAACCGGTAAAGCCGTTGAGCAGGTTCATCGAGACGGCAATCAGCGCGTAGACCGCGCCCTTTTTGAGCACGGTGATGACCATCGAGTTTGTGCCCATAGCCCTTTCGATAAGCCATACTGCCAAAAAAAGCAGTGCCAGCAGCAAAAAACCAATGATCATTCTCGTGGATTTCTTCATCACAGATCACACTTTCTCGGATATCTTTTCACCGAACAGGCCGGTGGGTTTAAACAGCAGAATGACGATGAGCAGCGCAAAGGTAAAGGCATCGGAAAAGGTGGTGTAGCCCAGCATTTTGATGATGTTCTCGCATATGCCAATAACAAATGCGCCGATGACAGCCCCGGGGATGGAGCCGATCCCGCCGAACACCGCCGCCACGAATGCCTTCAGGCCGGGCATGGCGCCGATGGTGGGAGTAACCGAAGTATAGTTGGAAAAATAGAGCACCGATCCCACCGCAGCCAGGAAGGAGCCGATGATAAATGTCGCGGAAATGACCGAGTCGATCTTGATGCCCATGAGCCGCGCCGTTTCAAAATCCCGGGAAACAGCCCGCATGGCCATGCCGATCTTGGTGCGCCGGATCAAGGTGACCAGCGCCACCGACAGGATGATGGTAAGCACGGGGGTAAACAGGGTAACAATTTTCGTGCTGGTGGGGCCAATGGCGATGGAGGTGGACAGCCAGGGGATCACCGGGTATTGCTTGGCCAGCCCACCGGTGATATACCACATCAGGTTTTGCAGCAGATAGGACACGCCGATGGCCGAGATCATGACAGACATGCGGGGCGCGGAACGCAGGGGCTTGTAGGCGACCCGCTCCACGGCAAAGCCCAGCGCCACGGTAAGGAGGATCACCAGGGGCAGGGACAGGGAAAGGGGCAGCGAGGCGGCGAGGTATACCATAAAAAAGCCCGCCGCAGTAAAGATATCGCCGTGGGCGAAGTTGATCAGGCGCAAAATGCCGTACACCATGGTGTACCCTACGGCGATCAGCGCATACTGGCCGCCGACGGACACGCCCGACAGCAGGCAGGGCAACAGTTTGTCAATCATGGAAACGCCTCCGTTTGGAATGCTCTGTCGTCACATGAACAGCCGAATCCGCTGCCCCAGGGTAGCGGATTCGGCACGTTTGCTCAGGCAGGCCGAACCGGGTCTATGGTTAGCCCAAATCGGCAACGGACTGGGTCTTCACGAAGTCGAAGGCGCCCGTTTCGTTGTTGACCTTTTTGATGTATGCCATGTCCTTGTTGGCATCGCCGATCTCATTGAAGGAAATGGCGCCGGTGACGCCCTCGTGGACCACGCTGGGCAGGATCAGGGTCAGGGCATCGGGAACTGCCGTATCCGCCGTCTTGATGGCCTCGATGGCCACCATGTAGGCGTCATAGCCCAGGGCAGACACAGCCGCCACGATGTCATTGCCGCCGTTGTTGGTGAGCTTGTCGGGGTTGGCGTTCATCCACGCCTTGAAGCCGGCGACGAACTCCGCCGCTATGGTGCTGCTCTCGTCCTTCTCGTCGAAGAAGGTGGAGCAGAATACTTCCACATTCTTGCCCTTGGCAGCCTCCAGGATGACCGAGGACTCCCAGGTGTCGCCGGCCATCAGGGCAAAGGGCACGTTCAGGCTGGCGGCCTGGTCGATGATCAGGGCAGCGGAGGTGGTGGAGGTGGGGCAGAAGAAAACCTGCACCCCGTCGTTGATGGCGTTGTTCAGGTAAGCCGTGAAGTCGCTGGTGCCCTCGGGGAACTCGCCGGCGACCACTTCTCCGCCCAGAGCAGCAAAAGCCCTCTGGAAGTAGAAGCCCAGGCCGGTGGAATAGTCATCGCCCAGCTGGGTCAGCACGTAAGCCTTGGTGGCGGCCTTCTCATCCATGGCGAAGTTTGCCATGACGGTGCCCTGGAAGGGATCCAGGAAGCAGACGCGCCAGTAGTAGTCGCACAGGCTGGTCACACCGGGATTGGTGCAGGAGCAGCCGATGGCCGGGATCTTGGCAGACTGGAAGATCTCGCCCCCCGCCATGGATACGCCGGAGCCGTAGGAGCCCAGGACGATGGATACGCCGGCGTCTACCAGAGACTGGGCAGCGGATACGGCCTTATCGGTCTGGGACTGGTTGTCCACGATGACCAATTCGATGTCAAAGGTCTCGCCGCCCACCTCGACTGTAGGCACGACGTAGTTGGCATACTCGATGCCCAGGGTTTCCTGCTTGCCGCCGGCTCCGTTGTCGCCGGAAGCGGGCTCGAACACGCCGATCTTGATGGTCTGTGCGAAAGCCGCTCCGGACAGGGAGAGGACCAGAACAAGGCACAGTGCAAGAATCTTTTTCATGGTTTTTCCTCCTTTAAATAATGTATTTCTATTATACAATCCAATCATCATAATTGCAAGGGGGAATTGCAGGAACAAGGCCCGTTTCCTGCCGCTTTTTCCCTGTTTTCCCTTTTTGGCCCCTTTTTGAATCTTTTTTTCTGTCCCTTTGTCGCGCCGCCCCCCACCTGTTCCCGTTCACCAAAAATCCCTTTCGCGATGTCGGCCGATGCACTGCAATACCCGGGATCACGCTCTGGCCAGCATACCTTCGGATCCGATTATTCTATTCAACAACTCAGACAAAATCCAGCGGAGGCCATTGACAAATATCCCAGCATATGGTATTATCGTGTCCAGAAACAGGCGCATGAAAGGTTGGCGTGCCCGACACATGAAAGGTGCAAGAATCCCCGGAAGCGCTTTAAAAAAGCGCGGATCGAATTTGTATTTTTTCTGCGTGTGTACACAAGGATAGTGAATCAATTTGTCCCTTGGGACATTTGGAAATAATCAAACAACAAGGAGGACTCCCCCAATGAAAAAACTCTTCTCTCTCCTCTTGGCACTGGCACTGGTGCTGACCATGGTGCCCGCAATGGCGGCCACCTACAAAGTCGGCCTCTCCATGGACGACCTGAATACCGAGTTCTGGATGGGCAACTACAAGGCGATGCACGAGAAGGCTGCGGAACTGGACGTTGAAATCGTCGAAGTGATCGCCGGCGGCGACGCCAACAAGCAGAACGAGCAGATCGCCGACTTGATCGCCCAAGGCTGCAAGGTAATCATCATTGCCGCCGTGGACAGCGCGTCCATCATCTCCGCCATCGAAGAGTGCGCGGATGCCGGCGTCAAGACCATCATGGACAACCGCTCCTGCCCCGACGGCAATCCCGATGCCACCGTCGTGGCGGACAATGAGCAGATGGCCTATGACGAAATGACCTGGTTGATCGATTATGCCCAGCGTCAGGGCATCACCTTTGACAACGCGGTCATGCTCATCGGCGATCTGGGCGACGAGAACGCCGTGCAGCGCTACAACGGTTTCTCCAAAGCCATTGCGGAAACCCCCGGTGTGGTGAACGTCTGCGTCGAAGTGCCCACCGAGTGGGACCAGCAGGTCGCCCTGGCAGGTCTGCAGAATGCCCTGCAGTCCAACCCCGACATCGACCTGATCATCACCCCCTCCGACTTCCTGTGGACCCCCATCCAGTCCGCCCTGGAACAGGCTGGCAAGTGGGCCAAGATCGGTGAGGAAAACCACGTTGCGGTTATCTCCTTCGACGGCGACGTCAACGGCATGCAGATGATGAAAGACGGCTACAACTGGGCCAATGCGGCACAGGGCGCCATCGAAGAAGGTTATATGTGCATAGAGATTGCCGTGGATTTCCTGAACGGCGTGGAAGTTGCCGAGTCCGAGATGATCGATCCGGGCATCGTCTGCAACCTTGAGAACTTCGAAGAAGTCCGCGAGAGTGTTTGGGGTTGGGCAGGCGTCAAGTAAGCCTTTTCTTACACCATGCATCCAACTTGGCCGGAGCAACTGCGTTCCGGCCAAGTTTGGATTGTTCTCTATAGCTGATTTCGCCGATCCGAGGATTCGCCGGCGGGAATGAATGAGGTGATGGCTTTGAACAACAAGGCAAGTTACGAAAAGGCCCTCCGCTCCATCCGTTTGAAGCGGCTTCTTTCCGACAATGCCATTCTGGTCATTTGGGTGGTATTCTTTGCGGCCTCTCTGCTCTTCGTCGAGGGCTTTGCCTCGGCTTACAACATCAAAAACTATTTAAGCAACTGTGCGCCCCTGTTGGTGGTGGCCGCAGGCCTGACCATCGTCACCCTGAACGGCGGCATCGATTTTTCCACCACATCCGTAATCTCCCTGGTCAGTACGATCACTGCCTACATCCTGGTCAAAACGGCCCTGGCTGATACGATCTGGGCCATCATCGTCGCCTTCCTCGTGGGCCTGGGCATCGGCGCTCTGGTGGGTGTGATCAACGGTCTGGCGATCTCCGGGCTCAAGATGCCCTCTTTCGTGGCGACCCTGGCCACTAAGCTGGTTTTCTCCGGCGTTGCCGTATGGTTCGGCAGCGTCTTCTACGAAAAGGTCTCCCTCCCCGGCCTTCCTGCGGGTTTCACCGCCATCGGAGGCAAGGGGAACCCCAACTACTGGTTTATCCCCCTGCTGATCGCTCTTTTTGTCTTCGTGTTGATCGAGTGGCTCCTGTCCAAGACGGTGTTCGGCCGACGGGTGTACGCCGTCGGCGTCAACCCCAGGACTTCCCAGATCAGCGGCATTCCGGTGCGCCGGACCATCTTCTTTGAGTTCCTGCTGTGCGGCCTGCTGGCCGGCCTGGCCGGGCTCATGTATACCGGCAAGAACCGGGCGGGGATCACCACCCTGGGAGACGATATGTTTGTCAACATCGTAGGTTCCGTCGTCATCGGCGGCACCAGCCCTGCGGGAGGGTTCGGCAGCATGCGCAAGACCTTGTACGGCGTGCTCTTCCTGACCCTGCTGTCGACAATCCTGAACCTGCTCGGCATACCCTATACGCTGTACGACGTCATCAAGGGCGTCTTTGTCCTGATCGCAGCCGGGCTGGAGCTGGTTACCCGCAGAATGAACATTCGCGCAGCTGCGAAAGCTGCGAAAATGGGATAGGGGGGCGCTGGGATGCACGAATATATATTAGAAATGCAGGATATCCGGAAAAGCTTTTTCGGCGTTGAGGTTTTGCACGGCGTCAGCCTGCAGTTCAAGGCCGGAGAGGTGTACGGCCTCGTGGGCGAGAACGGAGCAGGGAAATCCACCCTGATGAACATCATCGGCGGCGTCTTCCCGGCAGACAGCGGCGGGATGTTGCTGAACGGCGAGAAGTATAAACCCGTCACCCCCCGGGATGCCCGGGACGCCCGCATCGCCTTCATTCATCAAGAACTGAACCTGTTCTCCAACCTCACCGTTGCGGAGAATCTATACATCGACCAGCTCCCCAAGAACGCCATCCAGGCGGTGGACTACAAGCATATGCGCCGGGAGGGCGGGGAACGTCTGAAGAGCCTGGGCCTGGACATCAGCCCCAACGCCCTGGTCAGCGATCTGCCCATGGGAATCCGCCAAACGGTGGAGATCGCCAAAGCGCTTCTGATGAACGCCAGGATCATCCTCTTCGACGAGCCCACCACTTCCCTGTCCCAGAAGGAAAAGGAATACCTCTTCGCCACCATTCGGGCGTTGAAGGAGAGCGGCGTCGCCGTGGTCTACATCTCCCACATCCTGGAGGACGTGTTCGAACTGTGTGACCGGGTGTCTGTGCTGCGGGACGGCGCCCTCATCGGGACGAGGGAGCGGGACGAACTGAACAAGGACGACATCGTCAGCATGATGGTGGGTCGCAAGCTGGAGCACGCCTATCCCGTGGTGGAAAAGGAAATCGGCGAGGTGCTGCTCACGGTGAAAGACGTGCAGGCGCCCCCTATGGTCAAGGGCTGTTCCCTGGAATTGCGGCGAGGCGAGGTGCTGGGTATCTTCGGCTTGATGGGCGCCGGCCGCACCGAATTCGTCCGGGCGGTGTACGGCATAGATCCCCTGAAGGGAGGCAGCATCCTCTTTGACGGGGAATCCATTCAAAAACCCGCCCCGAAAGACTGTATCAGCCGGGGCATCGCCTTCATTTCCGAGGATCGGCGGGGCGAGGGGCTCCTGATGCCCAAGCCCGTGGACGACAACCTGATCCTGGCGAAAATCGACGACATCGCCACCCCCATGATGAAGATCGTGCCCAATGCCGTCGTAGACAAACTGACCGATATTTCCATCCAGGAACTGCGCATCAGGGTCAGCAATAAAAAGCTGCAGATGGCAACCAACCTGTCCGGTGGAAACCAACAGAAAGTGGTGGTAGGCAAGTGGCTGATGCTGGAGCCCAAGATGCTGATCATGGACGAGCCCACCCGGGGCGTGGACGTGGGGGCCAAGTACGAGATCTACTCCCTGATCCTGGATCTGGCCAAGCGGGGATCCGCAGTGCTGTGCATCTCCTCGGAGATGGAGGAGTTGATGGGGATCTGCGACCGCATCCTCATCATGGCCAACGGACGCTTCACGGGTGAGGTCCACAAAGGCTCCTTCGACCCAAAGACGATCATGAATTATGCATTGCAGGGAGGCGAAGAGAATGGGTAAGGCACGCAGATCTCCCCTGGAATTCGCACTGAAATACGGCGTTTACACCATTTTTGTGGTCATCGTCATCATTTTCGGACTGAGCAATAAGAATTTTCTCTCGACATCCAACATCCTGCTGCTGCTTGAGCAAAGCGCCCCCATCATGATCGGGGTCATCGGCATGACCTTTGTCATGATGGATGGCGGCATCGACATCTCCGCCGGCAGCAACATGTACCTGTCGGCAGCGGTATCCGCCCTTCTGATGACCCGGATGACAGCGGACGGCAGCCTGATCACCTCGGCATGGCAGTATATCCTGTTCATGCTCGTCTCCCTGTGTGTGGGCGCCCTGATCGGCTTCTTCAACGGGCTGATGATCTCCCGCTTCCGCATCGTACCCTTCATCGTCACTTTGATTACCACCAGCATCGCCCGGGGCCTTGGCATGTTCTTCACCGACATGAAACTGATCATCGTCAACAACATGGGGTTCAAGTTCAACGACAAGAGTTTCCTGGGCATCTCCCTGCTGGTGTACATCGCCGTGGCGCTCCTGATCTTGTTCCACTGCGTCCTCCGCTATACCACCTACGGCTGTCAGCTTAAAGCCCAGGGCAACAACCACGAAGCCGCCCAGAAACTGGGGATCAACATCACCCGGAACACCCTGATCTCCTACGTCCTCTGCGGCGCCCTGTGCGGGCTCGCGGGCATTATGCTGGCGGGTCAAAGCGGCGGCGTTCCCACCTCCCTGGCGGAGGGATACGAGTTTATCATCATCCCATCCGCAGTATTGGGAGGCATCTCCCTGTTCGGCGGCAAGGGCAGCATCCTGCCCGGCTGCATCATCGGCAACCTGCTGATCAACACCATTGTCAACGGGCTGACCATGATGTCCGCCAATCCCTACGTATATACCATCGTCCGGGGCGTGATCATCTTCATCGCGGTCATGGTGGACTCCCTGAACTACAAGGGCGAAATTCGATAGGGGGGTGCCGGATGAACAGCCACATCACCTTCAAACAAGCCCGCGCCATGTTGGAAACCACGGGCCTGGACTACGAAATCCTGCCCCTTGCAGATGGCTGGAAAGCCTTGGTGACCCGCTATGGCGGCAGGCTTTTGGGCCCCTTTTCGGAGGAGGGAGCAGAGAGCGTGCTCTGGATCACCCCCGCCATGAGAGACGCCCAGTCCTTCCGCACCTTTGTGGAAAGCCGGGCGGTGCACCTGGGCGGGGAGCGCTTCTGGGTCAACCCCGAACTGCGCTTCCACTGCAAGGCCCCGGAGCTGTTCGACGAGACGTACACCGTGCAAGAGGCCATCGACCCCGGGCACTACACCCTGGAAAAGAAGGGCGACCAGGTGTTCCTGCATCTGGACTGCTGCCTGACCGACTTGAACGACGGCACCGCCCGAAAGCGTCTCTCCGTCACCCGGCGTTATGCCCCTGCGCCCAGTCCTCTGCTGTATCACCCTGCCCTGAAGGAACTGGCGGTGGAGTACTGTGGCTATGTGCAGGACATCGACCTTTCGGACGAGAGTCCTGAGACACCCATGTACCTGGAGCCCTGGGTCCTGACCCAGGTAAATCCCCCGGGACGCTTCATTACCCCTTTCCTGGGGGAATTCGATTTTGTGGACTACTACGACCCGGTGGGGGACCTGCAAAAGGTAGGCAAAAACTTTGCGGAACTCACGGTCACCGGGAATCGGAAGTACAAGGTGGCCTACCGTTCCCTGAATACCTTCGGCCGCATGGCCTTCCTGAAGCCCTGGGGGGAGGGCTGGCACCTCATGGTGCGCAACTACTACAACGATCCCTCCATCCCCTACTGCGCGGAACCCTGGGGCGATCTGGGCAATCGGGGCTGCTCCACCTACTACTACAACGACGACCTGTCCAACGGCGGCTTTGCGGAATTCGAGCACAGCGGCGCCACCATCGGCCTGGATACCGGGCGCAGCCGGTCCCACAGCACCACATCCCTCTGGTTTTTCTTCGGGGCACAGGGGGAAATCAACAAACTGATGAAACACCTTCTGGGTGTGGACTACGCATTCTAAAGAGGAGGAATAAGCCATGCATGCACTGCAGGAGCGCTTTCAACAACAGATCCAGGAACTGGCCCGAACTGCCAACCGCTTAGCGGATCTGGGCTATGTAACCAGCCAGGGCGGGAATCTGTCCATGCGGGTAGAAGAGGACGCCCTGCTCATCACCCCCACCAAGGTAGCCAAACTGGATGTGCGCTTTGAGGACATCTGCGTCATCACGCTGCAGGGGAATGTCCTGTATGCCGCCCCCGGGCGCAGGCCCACGGGGGAATGGCCCTTTCATACCCGCATCATGCGCAACCGGCCGGACGTGCGGGGCATCATCCACGCCCATCCGCCGGCACTCACCGGTTTCGCGACTGCAGGGATCAATGCCCTGGCAAAACCTTACCTGCCCGAGCCCGTGCTGGAGGTAGGCCCCATGGTGATGGTCCCATATGCCGTACCCCTGAGCGAGGAATTGGCGGAGAACTTCGACCATTATATCCACCGCTCCAACGGCTTTTTGATGGAAAACCACGGCGCCCTCATGGTCAGCCCGGAGGGTATCGGCAGGGCGTTGGAACTGCTGGAGATGATGGAAGCAACCGCCAGATCCCTGGCTTATGCCGCCGTCCTGGGAGGCGCGAAGACCCTTAGCCGGCAGGATGTGGCGGATCTGGAAGAGGTGCTGCGCGTCCGGAATCTCCCCATGCCGGGCCTGCCCGGCGCGGTGGAGCACCTGGCGGATATTTTCGAATTCTGACGGAAACGACAGCCGACGGGTCGACTGTCGTTCCGCAGGAACTGGGCTGCCATGGTTGAACGTCCGTGGCAGTTCTTTTTTGAGAAAAAGAAGCGGGCCTCTGCCCGCCCCTTTCATCCGCCAAAGAGCCGGAGATAGTCTGCGTATCGGCTGTCCCAGAAGCCGTGCTCCCTGGGATAGTAACTCTGCAAGGGAAAACTGGCCGCTACCAGTGCGCGCCCCTCCTCAATGGAGGCAAGCTGCCCCCGGGCTACTGCCTGCACCAGGATGTTTCCTATGGCAGAGGCATTCACCGGCCCTGCCACCACCTGCCTGTTGCAGGCATCCGCCACGAACTGGTTGCACAGGCTGTCCCGGCAACCGCCGCCAAAAATGTTGACGACATGGTACTTGCGGCCCACGGCCTGTTCCAGCAGGGAAAAGCAGTAGCGATATTTCATGGCCAACCCCTCATACACCGCCCGGAGCAGCTCTCCGTCGCTCTGTGGGGCCCGACCCAGGTTCTTCCTGCACTGAGCCCGGATCTTTTCTCCCATCCCTCCGGGCAGGTAAAAAGCCTCCGCATCCGGATCCAGGGGGAAGCGAAAGGCGGGGGCCTGTTCCGCCAGCGCCGCCATCTCGGGAAAGGTGTATTGCCTGCCTTGCAGGGCAAAGTCCCTGCGCAATTCCTGCAGCAGCCAGTACCCCATCACATTGCGCAACAGCCGGTGACAGCCGGGCCAGCCGCCCTCGTTGGCGATGTTTTTTTCGTAGGTGAAGTCGTTGACGACGGGCGCTTCGGTCTCCAGCCCCACCAGGGCCCAGGTTCCACTGGAGATGTACAGGGCATCCCGGCCGATGGGGGAAGCCAGGAAGGCGGAAGCTGTGTCGTGCTCGCATACATTGACGAAATCAAATCCCTTGAGGCCATGTCGGGCATTGAATTCCCCCGTGGACCTTCCCAGGATGGTGCCCGGCTCCCGCAGGACCGGCAACAGGCTGCGGGGTACTTCGTGGCACGAAAGGACGGGCTCGATCCATTCCCTGGTCACCAGGTCCAGCATCTGGGTTTCCGCCGCAAGGGTGTACTCTATCCCCTCCTCTCCGGTGATGTAGTACCCCAGCAGATCCGGGAGCATGAGCAGCCGATGTGCGTTGTCCAGCAGATAGCCCTGCCCCCCAAGGCGCATGGCCGCAAGCTGCATGAGGGTGTTGAAGGGGGCGATCTGGTTTCCCGAATACATGTACAGCTCCCTCGGGGACATGCGGGAAAAGATCTCTCGCCAGTACCGCCGGGTCCGCGGGTCCCGGTAAGAGCGCAGGGGATACAAGAGTTCTCCCGCCTCGTCGATCAGGGAGAAATCGTTGTTGAAGCTGTCGATGCCCAGGGAGACCACAGGCTCCCGTTCTTCCGCTCGCTGTAACCCCCGGACCAATCCGGAATAGATGCCCATGAGATTCCAGTACATTCCCTCTCCCAGGCACACGATGTCGTTGGGGAAGGTGTATTCCTCCTGCAGGGCGAGTTTCCCCTCCGCAATGCGCCCGGAAAACAGCTTGCCGCTGCTCGCCCCCAGGTCAAATGCTACGTATCCCATGGTCAATCGTTGGGAGGCAGGGGCATATCCGGCCAGAGGACGGCCTTTGCCAGATTGCAGAAGGCATCCGCCTCGATGCGCTCCAGCATGGAATAGGCGCCCTGGATGGTGGGCCCGGAGACCACAACCCCGTGCTTGGGCATGATCATGCCCAGGGGTTTGCGCTCCGCCATTTCCCGGCGGGCATCGAAATACCCGTATACCTGGTTGGCCAGGTCCTCGGAATAAGCCTTGGTCCAGGGGATGCACTCAACATATCCCCTGCCCATGGTGGCCTCGGTGACGTTTGGGATGGGCTGGGAAAAGGCCACAAAGGGCATGCAATAGAAAGGGTGGGCATGGATGGTCGCCCCGATATTCTTGAAATTTTGCAGCAGCAGCACATGCATCTTGCCTTCTCGAGAAAGCTTTCCGGTGCCTTCCAGGATGTTCTCGTCGTAGTCGATGAGCATGAAGTCCTCCGGCCCCAGCATGCAGTGCCTGTGTTCGGCCATCATGGAAGGGGAGATGAGGATACGGTTCTCGTCCACCCGCACCGCAAAGTTCCCACCCGCCGCGTTGGTCAAGCGCCGCTCCCACATGAGGCGGCAGATGACGCTCATCTCTTTTCGCATCTCGTAGTACGACAAATTGGACATAATGGTTCCCTCCCTGAAGCTATATTCTTTCTATCCGGACATGGTCCAGCAGTTCCCGGGCCCTTTCCACGTCGAAGAATACCGACAGGGGGGATTCCGCCGTAGCTGCGGACACTGCCGTAGCGTAGCGGAGGATCTCCTCCATCTCCATGCCCTGTTCAAAGCCGTGGAGCAGCCCCCCCAGATAGCAGTCGCCGCAGCCCACGGTGTTGTACACCTGAACCTTGGGGGGATATACCCGATAGAGCGTATCCTCTGCCCGGACGATGGAGCCGTCGCCCCCCAGGGATACCGCCAGCACCCGGATGTTGTACTTGTCTACCTTCCGGATGGCCCGGAGCACGTCTGCGTCGCCGGTCAGGGTCTCTCCCACCAGGGCAGCCAGTTCGTCCCGGTTGGGTTTGGCCAGAAAAGGAGATGCCTCCATCCCCCGATGCAGCGACTTGCCGCTGGCATCCAGAAAGACCCGGATCTCCTTGTTCGACAAGCGCTCCAGGATATGGTTATAGATCCAGGGATCCGGAAAGTTTGAGGTGTCGCCGGAAAGGGCCAGGCAATCCCCGTCCTGGACGGTTTCCGACAACAGCCGGTAAAAAGCCTCGGTCTGTTTTCCATCTGGCATGGGTCCCCTGTCCGCCACCAAGGTCGCGTCCTTCGTCTCCTCTTCCACCAGGAGATAGTTGGTGCGGCTCTCGCCCCGGGCGTCATAGATGAAATAAGGTTCCACCCCGCCTTCCCTGAGCATGTCGATGATGCGTTGCCCCGTCTTCCCAAAGGCAAAACCGAATGCCCGGGAAGGGCTGCCCATGAGGCGGAGATTCAAGGATACGTGGGTACCCTTTCCTCCCATGGTGGTCTGGGTACTGCGGATGCGGTTGGTGATGTTGCGCCGGAACCGGGGCAGATACAGGATGTGGTCTATGGCCGGGTTCAAGGTGACGGTATTGATCATGGACGCTCTCCTCTTTTGCATAGGGATCCTTGCCCTACAGGCCCATTTCCTTTTTTGCTTCGCCGAAGCAACGGATGGCAAAGTCCAGATCTTCCTTTGTGTGCCCGGCGGAGATCTGGGTGCGGATTCGATCCCGGCCCTTGGGCACCACGGGATAGCAAAAGCCCACCACATACACGCCCTTCTCCAGCATGCGCCGGGCGAATTCCTGGGCCGTGTGGGGATCGTACAGCATCACCGGGACGATGGGATGCTCTCCGGGCAGCAAGTCGAAGCCCAACTGCTCCATGCCCGCCCGGAAGTACCGGGCGTTTTCGTGGACGCGGTCCCGAAGCATTGTAGAGCCCTCCAGCATCTCAATGGCGCGGATGGTGGCGGCGCAAATGGCAGGGGCCAAAGTGTTGGAGAACAGGTAGGGCCTGGAACGCTGGCGCAGCAGATCCACGATCTCTTGCCGGGCGGCGGTGTAGCCGCCGGAAGCGCCCCCCAAAGCCTTGCCGAAGGTTCCGGTGATGATGTCCACCCGGCCCATCACCCCGCAGTGCTCCGGCGTGCCCCGTCCTTTTTTTCCCATAAAGCCCACTGCATGGCTGTCGTCCACCATGGTCAGGGCATCGAATTCCTCCGCCAGGTCGCAGATCTTTGGCAGGTCGGCGATGTAGCCGTCCATGGAAAACACGCCGTCGGTGGCGACGAGGATCTTCCTGCAGCCTCCGTTTCGGGCCTCCTGCAGTTTTTCCCTCAGGTCTGCCATGTCGTTGTTGCGGTACCGCAGGCGCCTTGCCTTGCACAGCCGCATCCCGTCGATGATGGAGGCGTGGTTCAACTCGTCGGAAATGACCGCATCCTCGGGCCCCAGCAAGGTCTCGAAAAGCCCGCCGTTGGCGTCGAAACAGGAGGAATACAGGATGGCGTCATCGGTCCCCGAAAAGCCGGAGATCTTCTGCTCCAGTTCTTTGTGGATCTGCTGGGTCCCGCAGATGAAACGCACCGAGGAGAGGCCGAAGCCCCAGCGGTCGTAACTCTCCTTGGCGGCTTTGATCAGTTCGGGGTCAGCGGACAGGCCCAGGTAATTGTTGGCGCACAGGTTCAGCACGCCCTTGCCGGCGGTGGTGTCGATGCGGGCGTACTGGGGCGTCGTGATGATGCGCTCTTCCCGCCAGGTGCCTGCGGCCCGGATGGCTTCCAGCTCCAGGCGGAACGCTTCGATGGCGCTTTTCATGGTTCTCCCTCCTTATGCCCAATCCAGGATTACTTTGCCCGAACGGCCGCTGATCATGGCTTGAAAACCCTGTTCATATTCCGTGAAATGGAAGCGGTGGGTGATGACCGGGCTCAGGTCCAGCCCCCCCTGCACCATGTAGGACATCTGGTGCCAGTTGTCCATGGTGCGGCCGTAAATGCCCTGGAGGGCCAGGCCCTTGCTGATGACGGTGTTCATGTTCACGGGGATGGGCTTGTTGCCGATGCCCAGCAGGCCGATCCGGCCGCCGTTGCGCATGGTGGACAGCATCTGGTCGAGGGCGGCGCCGCTGCCGGACATCTCCAGGCCCACGTCAAAGCCCTCGGTAAGGTTTTGCTCCTTCATGATCGTTGGAAGGTCCTGATAGCGGATATCCACGGCGGCGTCCGCCCCCATTTTCCGGGCCAGGTCCAGCCGGTACTCGTTCATGTCCGTGATGATCACCCGGCGCGCCCCGGCGAATTTGCAAATGCCCACCGCGATGATGCCGATGGGGCCCGCCCCGGAGATCAGCACGTCCTCTCCCACCAAGGGAAAAGTCAGGGCCGTATGGGCAGCGTTGCCGAAGGCGTCGAAAAAGGCCACGATCTCGTCGGGCAGAGACTTGTCGATGAGGATGATGTTTCGGGCGGGGATGCACAGGTACTGCGCAAAGGCCCCGTCCCGGTCCACCCCCACCCCGATGACGTCGTTGCACCACTGGATGTTCCCGGAGTGGCAGCTGCGGCAGCGCCCGCAGGTGATATGGCCCTCGCCGCTCACCCGCTGGCCGACTTCAAAGTCCGTGACCCCATCCCCCAAAGCGGCGATCTCCCCCACATACTCGTGGCCGATGACCTGGGGCGGCTTCACGTGGGCCTGAGCCCAGTCATTCCACTTGTAGATGTGAACGTCAGAGCCGCATATGGCGGTCTTGCGCACCTTGACCAGCACTTCCCCCGCCTGGGGCTGGGGTATGGGCACCTTCCGCAGTTCAAGGCCTACCCCGGCCCGGGGTTTCACAATGGCGTCCATCCACTGTCGCATGATCCGTCCCTCCGCTATTTGTAACTGAGTACCAACACCGGCGCATAGTCCCCGATGTTTTCGGCATTGATTTCCACCCGGTCACTGTTCAGCTCGCGATGGTCGAAGTGGCGCAGGAATGCTTCCGGTCCGTTCAGCTCAAAGCGAAGCTCGTCGGTACGGTAGTGCATGGGGATCACCAGCCGGGGTTTTACCATCTCCACGATCTGGGCCGCCTGGTCCCCGTCCACGGTGTACACGCCGCCCACGGGCAGCAGCATGATGTCGATGCCCTGGAGCTGTTCTTCCATGGCTTTGGTGGGCAGGTGCCCCAGATCCCCCATATGGGCCACCTTCAGGCCGTCTACCTGGAACTTGTAGATGATGTTGGAGCCCCGCAGACTGCCCTGCTTCTCGTCATGGAAGGAGGGGATGCCCTCCACCACAAAGCCGTGGTTGTGATGGGTGCCCGGTGTGTCGATGACGGTGTACCCGTTGGGCAGGGGCTGGATGGCATGGTGGTCAAAATGGTCATGGCTGCAGGTCACCACATTGGCAGGCACCTTGGGCAATGCATAGCCCACGGTCTCGTCAAAAGGGTCGGTCAGCAGGGTTCGCCCGTCTGATGAAGTGATCAGGAAACAGGAATGTCCGAGCCATTGGATCGTCATGGTGTATACCTCCTTGCGATTTGGTATGTAAGGGCCAGCAGGCTGCCGCCCTCGCCGGTGCGAAGCGCCACGGCGGCGGCCTGGCGCAGCCTTTTGATCAGGTCGTCCCGCCTCCGGGCTCCGGGTCCCAGGCCCCGGATCGCCTCTTCCAGCAATATGATCTCCCCCGGGCACGGCGCCCTGTCCTTCAACCGGAGAAGCGCCTCGTACAGGTCATCCGGTATTTCGGGAGGCGGCATCGCGACCTTGAGGAGGGGGAACAGCTTGGGGGTCAGGGTCAGCAGGGCGCCCGCACCCCAACGTTGCACGCCGTATCCCGCATCCAGGAGGGGCGCCGGATCGAGACATGGCTCTACGTAGTACAAGCCCTCTTCCCTGGCGGTGCGGAGCCGGGCGCCGGGGGGCAGGCAGGAAAGGGCCAGGGACCGAAGCTCAGTCAACCGTCCAAGCCTCTCCCAGGGAGGCGATCATGTCCAGGGGGGTCATGGCCATCTCTCCCATCCTTCTTGCGGCGATCTCCCCCGCCCTTCCGTGGATGGCCGCGCCGATGCGGGCCGCTTTGCCCGTGGACAGCCCCTGGGCCAAGAGCGCGCCGATCATGCCGGTGAGCACGTCCCCGGAGCCGCCCTTGGCCATGCCGCTGCTGCCGCAGGTTCGGATGTACGTTCCTTCTCCGCCCATCAGGCAGGAGGCTCCCTTCAAGACCGCTGCTGCGCCAAACCCCAAAAGGCGCTCCAGGGCTTCCAGGGGGGACGTCACCGGGGCGCCCAGCAACCGCGCCGCCTCCCCGGGATGGGGGGTGATGAGGTGCCGCCGGGACAGCAGGTCTCTTAGTTCACCGTGGCGGGCCATCAGGTTCAGGGCATCGGCATCCAGCACGGTGGGCAGACCGGAGCGCAGCACGCACCCCACCACCTCCTGGTCCGCCCGGCCCAAGCCGGGCCCGATGGCGACGGCGTTTTTCCCCTCCATGGCCTTTTCAAGCAGGGGAACCGCCTCTTGGCTCAACACGCCCCCCGCCTCGGGTAGAGGCACGGCCATGGCACAGGGAACCCCGATCTGCAGGATGGGGAGCAGGGAGGTAGGGACCGCCAGGGTCACCAGCCCTGCGCCGCTGGCCAGGGCAGCCATGGCGCACAGCTGGGCCGCTCCCGCCATGCCGCGGCTGCCCGCCACGATCAGAAGGTGTCCATACTGTCCCTTGTGGCTGTTGCGGGGCCGCAGGGGCAGTTCCGCCAGGGCCTGGGCCGGGGTGTAATGGAGCAGGGCGTCAGGCGGAAGCAGTTCGCCGGGAATGCCCAGAGGCGCCGTCACCAGTTCCCCCGTCAGGTCCAGGCCGTCTCCCAGGAAATGGCCCGGTTTGGGGCATTCGAAGGTGAGGGTGCGATCGGCCCGCACGGCATGGGAGTCCGCCCTGCCCGTGAGCCCGTTCAAGCCGGAAGGAATATCCACGCTCAGTACCGGGCTTCCCGCCGCCCGGTCAACCTCCATCCGGCGGAACACCCGGGCGCACAGGCGGTCCAGTTCCCGGCCGTAGCCGATGCCAAATACCGCGTCCACCCACACCGCGGGCGTCTCCAGCCGGTCCAAGGCGTCTGGATCCACAAAGGCAACCCCAGCCTCCCCCCGGGCCCGTTCGCAATTGACCCGGGCGTCTGGACTCAATGAATCGGTTCCGTACAGGGGTATGACGATGCTGCGCCCTCCGATCTGGGCATACAGCCTGGCGGCGGCAAAGCCGTCTCCCCCGTTTCCGCCACGGCCGCACACAAATGCCGCCGTGCGCCCCTTGTCCCCCGCGAGTTCCAGGCAGGAAGCAGAGACTTCCTGGGCTGCCCGCTCCATCAGGTCCAGGGAAAGTACCCCGTATTCCCTCATGTATCTCTCTTCCAGTTCCCGCATTTGGACGGGGGTCAATACCGCCTGCATCCAATCATCCTCCCCCATGGTCCCTCGTTACATATTGCACCGCGCTCTTGCCCGCCAGGGCGCCGGTGGAAAAAGCGATCTGCAGATTAAATCCTCCGGTCAGGGCATCCACGTCCAGCACCTCTCCCGCGAAATACAGGCCGGCCACCGCCTTGGATCCCATGGTGGAGGGGTTGATCCCCCGTACGTCCACGCCGCCCCGGGTGACCACCGCTTCCTCGTAGCCCCTTAGGCCCCGGACGGTGAGGGTGACGCCCTTGATCCGGCGCACCAATTCCCTGCGACATTCCCTGGTCACCCCGTGGGCGGGCAGGGTGGGAGACAAGCCCGCCAGTTCCAACAAGGCAAGCCCCAGACTGTGGGGCATCAACCTGTCCATTGCCGAGGCCAACTGCTTCCTGCCCAGGGCAGCCAGCTCCCGCAGCAACCTTTCGTCCAGGGTCTTTTCGTCCAGGGCGGGTTTCAGGTCCAGTTGCAGCGCCTGGCCCTCACAGTCATCGGGCAACAGGGCGGACAAGCTGAGCACAAGGGGCCCGGAAATGCCGTAGTGGGTAAGCAACAGCTCCCCCTGCTCGTTGTAGAGCAGCTTTTTGCCCCGGGCAGCGGTGAGGCGGACATTTTTCAGGGTGAGCCCGGACAGGGCGCCGGGCCAGCTTTCCAGGGTATCGATGCCCACCAGGGAAGGCCTGGTGGGGGTGACCCCCAGCCCCGCCTGTTCTGCCAGGCGATACCCGTCCCCGGTAGACCCGGTGGAGGGGTAGCTGAGCCCCCCGGTGGCCACGATCACCGCGTCTGCCGGCAGCTCCCGACCGTCCCCGGTCACAATCCCCCGCACCCCGCCGCCTTCCAGCAGCAGCCGTTCCACCCGGGTATTCAGATGGACCTCCACCCCCGACCCCTTGCAAGCCCGCTCCAGGGTGCGGGTCACATCGCTGGCGCGGTCGCTGGCGGGAAACACCCGGCCACCCCGCTCCTCTTTCAGGAGAAGGCCCAGTCGGGTAAAAAGCTCCATGGTGCCCCTGTTGTCCAGGAGGTTCAGAGCGGAATACAAAAAGCGGGGATTCCTGGGGATATTGCCCATGAATTGCTGGGGCTCGGCGGTGTTTGTCAGGTTGCAGCGGCCCTTGCCGGTGATGTAGATCTTTTTCCCCAGCTTTTCATTGCGCTCGAGAAGCTGTACCTTTGCCCCCTCCCGGGCAGCGTACAGGGCCGCCATCAGCCCGGCGGCGCCGCCCCCCACGATCACCAGCTCTCTCATGTCTCTCCCTTTTTCAAATAGACGTCGTACTGGTTCCAGACCTCTTCCATCTCCTGGAAAAAACTTCCCACCTCGCTGCGGCGGCGCTGGCCCACCGCCACGATCAGGGCATTGATGAGGGACATGGGCGCCGCCATGGAATCCACGAAGGATGCCATATCGCTGCGGGCGCTGAGGCACAGATCTGCACAGGCATGGAGGGGGGACAGAGGCCCGTCCGTGATGGCGATCAGGGAGGCATTCCTGCCCCGGGCAAAGTGCATGGCCTCCACGGTACGCCGGGTGTAGCGGGGGAAACTGATTCCGATGAGCAGGTCCCCCGGCCCGATCCGGAACATCTGCTCGAAAATGTCTGACACCCCCGAAGTCACCGCTGTCACCCGGGTAGAGGTAAAATTCAGGTAGTGGGCCAGGAACATGGCCAGCGGCGCGCTGGCCCTCAGCCCCAGCACGTATATGCGCCGCGCTTGCAAAACCATGTCGATGGCGCGCTCGAAGGCGTCCAGATCCAATTCGTCCATGGTAGAGCGAATGTTGGCCATGTCCGCCTTCAGCACCCGAGTCAGCACCTGGGTGTGGTCCATATCCGAGGTCATTTCAAAGCGCTGGGAAGCGGTGAGCCGGTGGCGGATCATCTCCTGTATCGCCTTTTGCAGCTGGGGATACCCCTTGTAGCCCAGCACACCGGCCAGGCGCACCACGGTGGACTCGCTGACGCCCACGTATTTCCCCAGTTTGGAAGCGGTCATAAAGGCCACCTTGTCGTAATGGCTGATGATGCACTCCACGATGCGCTTGTGGCTTTTGGACAGCCTGAGGTCGTCCCGGTTCAGCCGTTGGGCCAGATCCTGCGCGTTTTGCATCCCCTGATCATCCCTTTCACAGCCGTTTCCCTAAGGTATTCTACCGCATTTTCGTACCATTTGCAAGGCTTCTTGCAGTTTGATAGCGCGGCAGAGTTCTCCCGCTCGTTTCTTTACCCTACTCGTTAAATTTTGAAAATGATTCCCAAATTGCTTGACAACTCGCGCTTTGGTTTCTATAATTGTAAATGATTCCCGATTCCATATTCTTGGGAGGAGGCGCCCTATGAATCCACGGTCAAAATATAAGACGAAGCAGCTGGAAATCCTGCTCGGCTATCTTGAAACGATCCCGGGCGTTCATGTTTCGGCCAGCGAAGTCTATGCATATTTCAAGTCTCAGGGGGTCGCCATCGGGCAGTCAACCGTTTATCGGCAGCTGGAACGCCTTGTGGACGAGGGGATCATCAACAAATATACGGTGGATGCCAACAGCCCGGCCTGTTTTGAGTACGTGGGCGCGGAGAATCATGCGAAAGCGAAAACTTGTTTCCATTGCAAATGCGAGGGGTGCGGGAAACTGATCCATTTGCATTGCGAAGATCTTGAAGGTGTGCAGGCTCATCTGTATGACGAGCACCGCTTTAAACTGAATCCCATGAGAACCGTTTACTATGGGTTATGTGATCAGTGTATCTGAAAATGCCAAGACGTCCGGGAATGAAGAAAGTAGTCATGGGCGGTTCTGTTTTATCAAAGTCCAAACGAATGATAGCGGCCATCATAGGGCTGGTGATGCTCGTTGTCGTTCTGTTTTCCGTATTTCATATCGCTTTGGGAAAGGATCACCACTGTACTGGCAAAGATTGCCCGATTTGTGCTTACATCCGGCAGTGTGAGAATACACTGCGCCAGATCCTGGGCGGTACATGCGCACAGATCGCAATCACTGCACCTGCTTTCACTCTCCTTTTTGCCTTCCTCTATGTGGTCGCATTGTCACCGGAAACGCCCGTCTCAAAGAAAGTAAGGCTGAATGATTGAATAAACCTCTGCCAAAGGGTGGACTGACCCCATTCGGGGCAATGGCCCCCTTGGTTTTCTGCGCCCAAAAAAAGGAATAACCGGAGGTTTATCTCATGAAAAAGAGTCGTTGTCTTTCAATTTCTTTCATCTTGATGCTTTGTCTTTTGTTTTCATTCGCTTCCGTTCATTGTCCGGCCCAGGAACAGAATGACGGGATCAAGATCGTAACCACCATCTTCCCCGAGTATGATTGGGTGATGCGTATTCTCGGAGATCAATCGGCAAATGCCGAAGTGACCATGCTGCTGGATACAGGCGTCGATCTCCACAGCTTCCAGCCTACGGCGGAGGATATCCTGAAGATAGCCTCCTGCGACCTGTTTATATACGTGGGCGGAGAATCCGACGGATGGGTGGATGAAGCCCTGCAGGAAACGACAAATTCGGATATGGTCGTTATCAACCTGTTGGATGTCCTTGGCGATGCCGTGAAAGAGGAAAACGCGGTTGAGGGGATGCAGGAAGCACACGGCCACGAACATGGAGAAGGCGAAGGCCATGATGCGGAAGGACATGAGCATGAAGGGATCGAGTACGACGAACACGTCTGGCTCTCCCTGCGCAATGCGTCTGTCCTCGTAGCAAGCATTTCCGAAGCCATCCAAAAAATCGACCCCGGCAACGAGGGGATGTACAAAAAGAATACGGCTTCATATGTTGAAAAGCTGGATGCCCTGGACGCCGAGTACCGGGCAGCGGTGGATGGCGCTTCCGTAAACACCCTTCTCTTCGGGGATCGTTTTCCGTTCCGATACCTGGTGGATGATTACGGTTTGTCCTATTACGCGGCTTTTGCAGGATGCTCGGCAGAGACGGAAGCAAGTTTTGAAACCATAGCCTTTCTTTCCCAAAAGGTGGACGAACTTTCTCTGCCTGCGGTGATGACGATTGAAGGGACAGATCAAAGGATCGCAGAGACCATCGTGGGGAACACCCGGACGAAGAGCGCAAGGATCCTGACGATGGATTCCATGCAGTCCACCACGGCAAAAGACGTTCAAAACGGAACGACCTATCTTTCTGTTATGGAAAAGAACCTGTCCGTTTTGAAAGACGCATTGAAGTAGGAGACGGACGCATGGCTTTGCTCACCATTCAGAATCTGGCCCTTGGCTATGATGCACACGCCATTGTGCAGGGCTTGAATTTTTCCGTGAGTTCCGGAGATTATCTTTGCATCGTGGGAGAAAACGGCTCCGGAAAAACCACCCTTATCAAGGCGCTGCTCCATCTCCAGGAGCCGATCAGCGGTCAGATTCTGATTGGTGACGGCCTTCGGAAGAATGAAATCGGTTACCTGCCGCAGCAGACCGTTGTTCAGAAAGACTTCCCGGCATCCGTGAGAGAGATCGTCCTCTCTGGATGCCAGGGGCGATGCGGATTCAGACCTTTTTACAGGAAAGAAGAAAAACAGCTTGCCGAGGACAATATGGCACGCATGGGGATTTCAGCGCTGGCCAACCACTGTTATCGGGAACTTTCCGGCGGCCAGCAGCAACGCGTTCTCCTTGCCCGAGCGCTGTGCGCCACACAAAAGGCTCTGCTCTTGGATGAACCGGTTTCCGGGCTTGATCCCAAGGGTACGTCGGAGATGTATCATCTGATCGCACAGCTTAACCGGGAGGGCATCGCCATCATCATGGTCTCCCATGACATTGCCGCAGCTGTCCGCTATGCCAGCCATATCCTGCACATAGGAGCTGCCGTGTTCTATGGCACAAGGGAAGCATATCTGCAAAGCGATGTCGGGAAATGCTTTCTGACGCATCAAAAAGGCGGTGAGGCGTAGTGTTTGATAAAATTGCAATGTATCTCCAATACTCCTTTGTACGATATGCGTTGATTGTCGGCGTTTTGATCGCCCTCTGCTCCTCACTGCTCGGCGTTACGCTTGTTTTGAAACGGTTTTCTTTCATCGGAGACGGACTGTCCCATGTAGCTTTTGGAGCGATGGCCATCGCCGCCGTTCTGAATCTGACCAACGAAATGCTGCTGGTACTGCCGGTCACGATCATCAGCGCGATCTTGCTCCTGCGGACGGGGCAGAATGCCAGAATCAATGGAGACGCTGCCATTGCCATGATCTCCGTCAGCGCGTTGGCGTTCGGATACCTCATCATGAATATCTTTGCCACCTCATCAAACCTGTCCGGGGACGTATGCAGCACACTGTTTGGCTCCACGTCCATTCTGACGCTGAACTCAAGGGAGGTCTTCCTGTGCATAGGCTTGTCAATTGCCGTAGTCGTGATATTCCTTTTGTTTTATAACAAGATCTTCGCCGTTACCTTTGATGAAAACTTTTCAAAAGCGACAGGGATGAGGACAAACGGCTATAATCTGCTGATAGCGATCGTCGTCGCCGTCATCATCGTTCTTTCCATGAACCTTGTGGGATCGCTTCTGGTTTCCGCACTGGTCGTTTTTCCGGCGCTCTCCGCAATGAGGCTGTTTCACACCTTTAAGTCGGTTACGGTCTTCTCGGCTGTGGTATCGGTCCTGTGCGCCTTTGTGGGGATCATCATTTCAATTCTGGCGGGAACTCCGGTGGGGTCAACCATTGTTGCCGTCGATGTGGCGGCGTTTGCGATCTGCTGTGCAGCAGGAAAAATGACGGGAGGTGTTCGTACATGAGAAAATGGGGTGTTTCCCTTCTTTGCCTTGTAATCATGGTCGCTTTGGCGGGATGCAGAAGCGCCGGCAATTCGTCTGGCCGGGTGGGGACCCAAACTGCAGGTGTAAACGATGTGCTGGAAGCGGGAATAGCAGAGGAAGATCGCAGCGTCTCTTACGGCGACAGCCCATCCGAAAAAATTCCTCCGGAAGAGCCTTCGGTTGCACAACAAAGCAGCACAGGCCAAGGCGAACCCGGATACATCCCCGCCATGGATCCCGGGGCTATGGACAATGGGGCGGAAGACATAGACGTTGATTTGACTGTTCTCTCCAGCACCATGGTTTACTCTGAGGTCTATAATATGATGGTTTCGCCGGAAAACTACATTGGCAAGACGGTGAAAATGAAGGGGACCTTTGATTTCTACTATGACGAAGAAACGGATCATCTCTACTTTGCCTGCGTCGTTCAAGACGCTACGGCATGCTGCGCACAGGGCATTGAATTTGTGCTCACTGAGGATTACACATTTCCGGACGATTATCCGGAGGTCGAAGACGAAATCTGTGTAGTAGGGGTATTCAATACGTATCAGGAAAACGGATATATCTACTGTACCCTGCGAAATGCCAGGCTGCTGTAAAACATGCACCTACCGCAGCAGAATCCTTTCGACGCTTGGGCGAGGACGGGCGGTTCTCCGATATGGTCGGAAGCTATTGGGGGATTGGCAGAAACAGAAGATTGATCTACACTACAACCATGCGCTCAATGCACGCACATCACTTTAATGTTCCCTCTTCTCTCGGAATTCTATAGCCGGTGAGATCATCTCCCGCGCTATGCGTACATGCGAGGTAGATAATGTATCATGAAAGCATTCATGGCTTTGGTATTGGCGCTTTTCACGGCGCTTTTGTGCGCCTGTACGAATGGGCAGTACCGCATTCCGGGTCATCATGTGTCATTGCGGCGAACGGAACCGCGAAGGCAAACAGCCGGAACGCAGGAAAACACACAACCGAGAAGGGAGGGAAATCGGGCAATGGAAAGTACGTATCGCATCGCCCGGGAAAAACTGGAACAGAGTGGAATACACATATCCGATGAAGCCTTTCGGACAGCCTTTGATGCGGAAAAAGAATATATGAGGCGCG
>JAAYOH010000067.1 GCA_012520375.1 Clostridiales bacterium | reverse complement strand
GAACTACAGCTAGAGAAGGCACTTTTTCCGATGTTAGTCACACTGTCTGGGATAGTGATGCTTACTAGCGAGCTACAGTTAAAGAAGGCACTTTCACCGATGCTTGTTACGTTGTCTGGGATGTTTATGCTTTTCAGTGAACTGCAACCTGTGAAGGTACCTTTCCTGATGTTAGTCACACTGTCTGGGATGGTGATTCTTTTCAGCAAGCTACAATTAGCAAAGGCAAAGATATTGATGCTTTTCACACTACCTGGAATGTTGACGCTTTTTAGTAAGCAACAGCCAGAGAATGCCCCATCCCCGATGCTTATCACACTATCCGGGATGTTGATACTTGTCAATGAGCTACAGTTATCGAAGCCAAACGCACCAATACACGTTACACTGTCCGGGATGTTTATGCTTTTAAGTGAGTTGCAGTTATAGAAGGCAAACGTACCGATGTTAGTCACACTATCCGGGATGTTGATACTTGTCAGTGAGCTACAGCCATGGAAGGCAAACGCACCAATCGTAGACACGCCTTCAGGTATCGTGTAGTCTCCTTGAATTTCTTCGTCTTCGCCGTTGTTATAACCCTCTATGTAGTCAAGATTATTATCTTTTTTTATCACTTCTACGCAGTCGATGATAGAATTATATTCCATTGTAAACTTTGGAATAGTAAGCTTAAACCTGTGTGATAGTCTTGCACAGTAATCGGTTATGGTTTTCCGAGCATGATACGGAATACCTATAGTGGGGAATACGTAGTTATAGCCAAGGCTCGATGAATAGACAGACGCGCAGGAGAAATACTTGATGCCTATGACCGCATCTTCATATTTTGAGCGTACCCATTGGATAAACAGCTGTGGTATTATATATTCGGCTGAATAAGGGGCATCACGCATAGCACGTATATATGAGCAGGCGGATATAAGCGGATACCACTTAATATATTTTCTGATGAATTTTTTAACGTCCTTATTGTCATCACGGTCTAGTTTCTCTATTGCTTTATCCGGTTTTAGAGAAACATCGAAAATTATGAACTGATCATTATCAAACACAGGATGCTGATCGTTTTTCTGGTCGTCTAATGCACGGTGAACTATACGTTTATCGATCTGTAGTTCATAGCGTGACACACAAACATAATCCCGCTGCGGATCTTTCCCTAATTCCATGCAGCACAATTCAGCCGATGTGCCAAGATAAAGGCTGGGAAATCCCGGTATACTATATCTCTGGGTTGACATTCGTGATCGCATGCTGAATGGAACATGAAAGTTCCTTTGACGGGTAGGTACGGTAGCATTTCCGACATCAACAACACGGTACAATTGTTCCTTGTTAATGTTCTCCTTTTTAATCAGTAATGGATCTTTTCCGAGAAGCTCCATTACACTTTCAAAACTCCTGTAAGCTTTTCCCGGATACCCCCTGAAGCTGAAGTCTACGGCGGCGCATATATTTCGGCAAACAGTTTTCACCACAGTGCATAAAAAGGGATCGTCACAATACTTCTCTATGTCTTCGCGGTACCTTTTCAGATGGTTGTATAGCGTTGCATAAAAATTCTTTCCATCCCAACGAATAGGCAGCTGGTATATGTCTTTCGAAAATAATGCTTCAAAATTTATTGCGTCCATTGTTCCCCGTCCTTATTGTCGCAGTTTTCTCTCACTTGTGTAAAACGTCCCTTGTTGCACAAAGCCTATGCTTTGTAACGATACAAAAGATAACCGATCAATCCGCGTTAAGTTGCTCTTTTGCTGTTCCCAATTATATCAATTCGGCACGATTATTTCTACCATGAAATGATGACTGGCGCGATAATACCATTTAACATCCTTCGGTTAACGATACATATATTGAAACACTTCCTTGACATTGTTACTCCACAATCATTGCGCAACCATCCCTTTCTTGACAAGGGAATGGGGGGTTTGTTATACTCACCCTATGATGTGAAACAGGGAGAACCGTTGTGAATGAACCAATATATAGACCTGCATACCCATTCCACCGCTTCGGATTCGCTTTTTACACCCACCGAACTTGTGCGTTATGCCGCAGAAAAGGGCTTGGCCGCCATCTCACTGACGGACCACGACACGACCGGCGGGCTGAAGGAAGCCATGGCGGAAGGGGAACGGATCGGACTCGAGGTGATCCCGGGCATCGAGATCACTACCCTGGTGGACGGCTGTGACGTGCACATCATCGGATTGCTGTTTGACCCGGAGGATCCCGGGTTGCATGCCCACATAGCGGGAATGGCAAAGTCGCGCGCCAGGCGGAACCAACAGATGATCGCCCAATTAGCCGCTGCGGGCATCGACATATGCCCAGAGGACATGAAACGGTACGGGGATCGGCAGATCTCAAAGGGACATATTGCCGCAGTGCTCATCCGGCGGGGGTATGCAACGGACCTGAAGGATGCCTTGGACCGGTACATGCGAAAAGGGCGTGCGGGCTACGTCCGGCGAAAGACGCCCCCTGCCGAGGCCTGTATCGACCTGATCCACCGTGCGGGGGGACTGGCCTTTGTTGCCCACATCAACCAGATCGACCCGATGGATCCGGAGCACGGCATCCACATATGCAGCCGGCTCCTGGAAGCGGGCGCGGACGGTTTGGAAACCAAATACTGCGAGTATGACGCTTTTTGGGAAGAACAGGCGGAAGCGCTGGCCAGACGTTACAATGCCCTTCGCTCAGGGGGGAGCGACTTCCACGGCGCCATCAAAAAGGGCCTCGACCTGGGTACGGGCTACGGCGGCCTGCGGGTGCCCGTTTCCTATCTGGACGCCATCAAGGAAGAGCTGTTCCGGCGGCGGGCCGAAACGCACATATAAACGAAACTTCACGAAAACCCCCGGGAATGCACTTTGCAACGGCCTATGAGGTGTGGTAAAATATAATACGGACAATGTCCCACAGATCCGTTTGCGCGGTTTGCCGAAGCTCCAACGGCTTGCCTGGCTTGCGGGAATACGAAGGATGGAGGAGACGATTATGAAGACCAAGCAGGAAATCATCGCCGAGTACGGCCGCCACGAGGGAGACACCGGTTCCCCCGAAGTCCAGGTCGCGCTGCTTACTGAGCGCATCAACCACCTGAACGAGCATTTGAAACTGAACAAGAAGGACCATCACTCCCGCCGTGGGCTGTTGCTGATGGTCGGTCAGCGCCGCGGCCTCCTGGATTACCTCAAGGGTACCGACATCGAGAGCTATCGTACCCTGATCGCCAGGCTGGGCCTGCGCAAGTAATCCCGTTGAGACAGAATGTGATGTGTGCCGGCAACCGGCCCCAGAGATGAACAAGAGCGCCGTCGTTTGGGGGAAGCGCCCAGACGACGGTGTTTGTGTGTCGGGGCTGCATGAAATATGGTAACAATGAAAAACGATAAAAAAGAGAATGCCCTAAGGAGGGAACGCAACATGTTAAAATCCTATACCATGCAACTGGGCGGCAGAGACCTGACGCTCGAGTTCGGCAAGTATTGTGAGCAGGCATCAGGCTCTTGCTTTGTGCGCTACGGCGATACTTGCGTCCTGGTCAATGCTACCGTGGCTTCTACGCCCCGTCCCGGCATTGATTTCTTTCCCCTCAGCGTGGATTATGAAGAAAAGCTCTATGCGGTGGGCCGTATCCCCGGCGGTTGGATCCGCCGCGAGGGCCGGCCGACGGCCCAGGCCATCCTGACCTGCCGCCTGATCGATCGCCCCCTTCGCCCGCTCTTCCCCAAGGGAATGCGGCACGATGTGAGCGTCGTGGCCACCGTCATGAGCGTTGACCACGACAATTCCCCCGAGATCGCCGCCATGATCGGCGCCTCGGCTGCCATTTCCGTGTCCCAGATCCCCTTCGCGGGCCCCATCGGCGGCGTGAACGTGGGCTATGTGGACGGCGAGTACATTATCAACCCCACCACGGAGCAGCAGGAGCAGAGCACCCTGAGCCTTACCGTGGCGGGCACTGCCGAAGCCGTGCTGATGGTGGAGGCGGGCGCCAAGGAAGTCACCGAAGAGGTGATGCTCAAGGGTATCCTGTTCGGCCACGAGCACATCAAAAAGCTGGTGGCCTTCCAGGAGAAGATCGTCGCCGAGATCGGCAAAGAAAAACAGGAATTCCCCCTGTCCCTGCCCGGGGAGGACGTGAAGGCTGCAGTGCGGGAATATGCCCTTGATAAAATGCGCTACGCCTTTGACACCTTCGACCGCCATGAGCGGGAAGAGCGTACCGAGCAAGCAGCGCAGGAGACCATGGAGCACTTCGCGGAACAGTTTGAAGGCCGCGCGGGAGAGGTAGACGAAGCCTTGTACGCCCTCAACAAAGAGGTGATGCGCCGCAAGATCATCGATCAGGGCGTGCGCCCCGACGGCCGGACCACGGACCAGGTGCGCCCCATCTGGTGCGAGACCGGCGTACTGCCCCGCACCCACGGCTCCGCCGTGTTTACCCGAGGCAGCACCCAGGTGATGACCACCACGACCCTGGCCCCCGTCAGCGAGCAGCAGATCCTGGACGGCATCGACCTGCAGGATCGCAAGCGCTACATGCACCACTACAACTTCCCGGGCTACTCCACCGGCGAAGCCAAGCCCATGCGCAGCCCCGGTCGCCGCGAAATCGGGCACGGCGCCCTGGCGGAGCGCGCCCTGGAGCCCATGATCCCCAGCACCGAGGAGTTCCCCTACTGCCTGCGCCTGGTCAGCGAGGTGCTGTCTTCCAACGGCTCCACCTCCCAGGCCAGCGTGTGCGCTTCCACCCTTTCCCTGATGGACGCCGGCGTGCCCATCAAGCGCCCCGTGGCGGGCGTGGCCATGGGCCTGATCAAGGATGCGGACACCGGCAAGGTGGCCATCCTCACCGACATCCAGGGCCTGGAAGACTTCCTGGGCGATATGGACTTTAAGGTGGCCGGTACCGCCTGCGGCATCACGGCCATCCAGATGGACATCAAGATCGAGGGCATCGACGAGGACATCCTGCGCCAGGCCCTGAAGCAGGCCTACGAGGGGCGCATGCACATCCTGGGCGAAATGCTGAAATGCCTGCCCGCGCCCAAGGAAGAACTGTCCACCTACGCGCCCAAGATCATCACCCTCAAGATCAACCCCGAGAAGATCGGCGAAGTGGTGGGTCCCCGGGGCAAGACCATCAACAAGATCATCGAGGAGACCGGCGTCAAGATCGACATCGAGGACGACGGCAGCGTGTACATTGCCACCAACGACGCGGCGGCTGCCCAGAAGGCCAAGCGCATCATCGAGGGCATCGCCAAGGATCCCGAGGTGGGCGACGTGTTCGTGGGAACCGTTGTGCGCATCATGCCTTTCGGCGCTTTCGTGGAGTACGCCCCCGGCAAGGACGGCATGATCCACATTTCCAAGCTGGCCAACGGGCGGGTAGGAAAAGTGGAAGACGTGGTGGACATTGGCGACACCCTGGAGTGCAAGGTGGCGGAAATCGACAGCCAGGGGCGCATCAATCTGGTGCGCAACGACATCGAATACGACAACGAGGCCATGCCGGTGCGCAGGCCTCCCCGCAGGGACGGCGAACGCCGTGGTTTCCGCAGATAAGACCAGATCGGCTATGGGGAAGGATTGAGGGCGCACTGCCTTCAATCCTTCCTTCCTATCGGGAGGAAAACACATGTTGGAGCAGGCAATGCTTCCGGGAGGACTTCGCATTGTGGGGGAGCGCATCCCCCATTTCCGCTCGGTTTCCGTGGGCCTGTGGGTAGGCGCAGGCAGCCAGTTTGAGTGTGCGGCCCAGGGGGGCGTCAGCCATTTTATCGAGCATATGCTGTTCAAGGGCACGGAAAAGCGCAGCGCCCGGCAGATTGCCGAGGCGATGGACGCGGTGGGGGGACAGCTCAACGCTTTTACCGCCAAGGAATGCACCTGCTACTACGCCAGGGTGGTGGACGAGCATCTGCCCCTGGCCATGGATGTGCTCAGCGACATGCTTACCGCCTCCCTCTTCAGGGAGGAGGATATCGAGAGGGAAAAGGGCGTGGTGCTGGAGGAAATCAACATGGCGGAGGACAACCCCGAAGACGTGGTCAGCGAACTGATTATGCTGGCCCGCTACGGGGAGCAGCCCCTGGCCCGGCCCATCCTGGGAACGCCGAAGACCCTGACGGCTCTGACCCGGGGGGATATCCTGTCCTACTTTGACCGCATGTACCGCCCCGACAACTGCGTGCTGGCGGTGGCGGGGCATTACGACTGGGATGAGGTGCTGGAGCTGGCAGGAAAATACTTCGGCAGCTGGGCCCGGGGGGAAGACCCTCTGCCCGTCTACCGGACTGCCCCTTTCGCGCCCGGTTCCCTGCGGCGGCAAAAGGATGTGGAGCAGCTGCACCTGTGTCTGGGGTACCCGGGGGTGGCCTGGGATGACGAGGCCCTCTACCCCCTCTCCCTGGTGAACAGCGTTTTCGGGGGCGCAAACAGCTCCCGCCTGTTTCAGTCCATCCGGGAAGACCGGGGGCTGGCCTATTCGGTGTATTCCTATCCCGCTTCCTACCGGGACACGGGTGTTCTGGTGGTGTATGCGGGGGTTGCGCCCCGGCACGCCGATGCGGTGCTGAACCTGATGGGAGAAGAGGCCCGGAAATTGGCAGAAGAGGGCATGAGCCGCAGCGAGTTTGAGCAGGCACGGGCGCAGATGCGGGCGGGCTATATCCTGGGCCTGGAGTCTACCTCCAGCCGCATGAGTGCCATGGGCAGGAGGCTGCTGCTCCAGGGCGCGCCGCAGAGCGAGGAAGAGGTGCTGCAGCGCATCGACGGCATCACCTATGAAAAGGTATGCGAGGCGGGCCGGGCCGCCCTGTCGGCCCAGCCCGCCCTGGCCCTGGTGGGGCGGGACCTATAAAAAAGGAGGCTTAACAGTGGACAGACTGGAGCATATTTTTGCCATGCAGCGGGCGCTGAACGACGAGGTGATCAAGCGCCGGAACTTGCAGGATATCCCGGACGAAGACTGGATCAAAATGCAGACCCTGGCCATGATGTCCGAAATGGCGGAGCTCTTGGATGAGGTGAACTTCAAGTGGTGGAAAAACCCCAAGCCCATAGATCCGGACCGGGTGCGGGAGGAGCTGGTGGACATCCTGCACTTCTTCGTCAGCATGTGCCTGCGGGCCGGTATGGACGCGGGGGAATTGTACCGGCGCTATCTGGACAAAAACCAGGAAAACTTCGATCGCCAGCGGGGCCTTTCTGTCAAAAAGGGCTATGATGTGGCGGAGATGGAGTAAGCGTTCGCTGTTGACAAGCGGATGAAAAAGTGTTATGCTAACCCCGCGAACAAGGAAATCGTAGAAGGGATGTATGAACATGGAATCCATCGTTGACAATACGCTGGTAGCTTTGATGGAACAGTACGAGGCGGCGGCCCCCAAGTTGACCATCGCCTTTGTGGTGGTGGTGGCGCTCATCGTGATCGTGCGCCTCGTGCAGGCCATCCTGGCGGGGGCTCTTGCCAGGGGGAAGGGCTACTCCTTTTTCGGGAATTTTCTGCTGGGCCTGGTGTTCGGCAGGTTTGCCCTGATTTACCAGGCGGGCAGGCCCGTATCCTACGAGCGGGAATGCGTGATGCAGGACCGGTTGGCCCTTCAGACGGCAAAGGAATTGTACAAGCTGCAGCGGGCCCGGGAGAGGGCCCAGACCTCATCGGTTCCCAAGGTGCCGGTGCGATGATGTAAGGAGGTACCGCTATGTGTAACGATGACAAAAAGATGGACAAGTTGGGCGAAGAACTGGGAAAGGCATTCAAGATGGGCGTGGGCGCGGTAGCCAGCGCCGTGGAAAAGGGCGTTACCTTTGTGGAGGAGCTGACGACCGAGGGGACCGAGACCCGCAAGCGCGCCTCGGAACTCGGCGACAAGCTGTCCCGGAAGGGCGAGACGGTGCTGGACAAGACTGCCCAGCTCGGTGCACAGCTCAAAGACAAGGTCAGCGGCGCCTTCGAGGAGATGGATCTGAAGACCGCCCTGGGCGCCCTGAACACCCTGGACAAAGAGGAGTTGCTCCAGGTAAAAGCCCGGGTAGAGGAACTGCTGGAAGCCTTTGAAGAGCCTGAAGCCGAAGAAACCACAGAAGACACCCCCACAGAAGACACCCCCGAGGAATAAGGATCCATTTTGCGCCGCCCTTCCGGTTGGAGGGCGGCGTAGCTGCGCCGGGAGAGGGGATGAATGGAGAAGGGATACCTGCGAATGCAGGGAAAGGAGAAATGCATGACCAAGAGAGAGACCGTACTTCAGGTTCTTCAACACAAAGCCACGGACACGATCCCGTATTATCTGGAATTGACCGATGAAAAGCTGCGGGACATGATCCGGTATACGGGGGATCCCCTTTTTTTCGAGAACAGTGGGTCCTTCCTGGCCATGGAAAGAAATGAGTCTTTCGTGGATCTGGGGGACGGGCGCTTTCGGGATATGTTCGGAGTGGTTTGGGACAAAGGTGCTCAGGAGGGGGATTTTGGCATCGTGAGCGAGCACCCTATCCCTGTTGCGGATATTGGGGACTATGTTTTCCCCGAGCCGGATGAACGACTTATTCGGGAAAAATGTGAGCGGTTGGCGGCGCAGTCTGACAAGTTTACGATGTACATCATCGGGTTTTCCCTGTATGAGCGACTGTGGACATTGCACGGTACGCTGGAAACCTTGATGGATTTTATCGAGGAACCCAAGTTTGTTGACGAGGTACTTGACAGGATTGCCGACTACAATTGCAAGGTCGTGGACATTGCCTGTGAATATCCGATAGATTGCATTTTCTTCGGCGACGACTGGGGAATGCAGAAAGGGCTGCAAATGGGGCTGCCGCTGTGGCGCCGGTTCATCAAGCCCCGTCTGAAAAGGATGTACGACCATGTGCGCAAGTACGGGAAATACATTGCCCAACATTCCTGTGGGGACTGCCGGGAGGTTTTTCCCGATCTGGTTGAACTGGGCTTGGACATATACAACACATTCCAGCCCGAGGTGTACGACATTGCATATTTTAAAGAGAAATATGGCCACGCCATAACATTCTTTGGCGGCATTTCCACCCAATGTATCCTTCCCTTCAAAACACCTGAAGAGGTCAAGGCTGAAATGCATCGGGTAATGGATATTCTTTCGGTAAATGGCGGATACATTTTGGCGCCCACCCATGCCATGCCCAATGACGTTCCACCGGAAAATGTCATGGCTTTTTTGGAAGTTGCCCGCAACGAAAATCCCAAATGATTGACAAAAATGATTGACAAAACAAAACATACACGGTATAATATAAACAATTAAATTTGAAACGTTTCGGATGCGGAGTGACCATGCGAACGACGATCAAAGACGTCGCCAGGGCAGCAGGGGTTTCGGTGTCGACGGCTTCGATGGCGCTGAATGACCGGGAAGGGGTTTCCGAAGCCACGCGCGCCAAGGTCAACCGATGTGCCCGGGAACTATGTTATATTCCCAGCCATTCGGCGCGCTCCCTGGTGATGCGAAACAGCAACTGCATCGGGCTGATGATTCCGGAGATCCAGAATCCCTTTTACAGCAATATCGTGGATATCCTGACCCATATTGCGGCAGAAAGGGGATACACGCTATTGTTGGGAATCACCAACAATTCCAGCCGGCAGGAAGCGGCCTATGTGCATATGTTTCTTTCGTACCGGGTGCGTGCGGTCATCCTGATTCCCACATTGAGCAACGCGCCGGATACAAGGCACTTGGAACTGCTGCGTGCGGCGGAGGTTCCCATCGTATTCTGTACGGATCGCTATACAGGATGCGAAGAAGCGCTGGTCATGTGCGACTTTGAAACGGGCCAGTACCGGATTACGAAATACCTGATCGAAAGGGGGCTGCGGGATCTCTCGTTTGTTTCAACCCGGATGGATGCATTTTTTTCCCGCCTGCGCTATCAGGGCTATGTGCGCGCATTGCGGGAGGCCGGGATCCCGAGCAATCCCAAACGGGAACTATTTCTGGAAGAGCCGCGATACGGCGATGCATACCGGGCGACGGAAAAGATCCTGGACGACTTGCCGCAGGCTGTGGTGTGCATCAACGACATCATGACCCTGGGGATCATGAAGCGCCTTGTTGAAGCCGGGCTTCGCATCCCCAAAGATATATCGGTGGTTGGATTTGACGACATTATGTTTTCCGAACTGGTAACCCCCCCGCTTACCACGGTGCGCCAGCCCCTGCAGGCCATCTGTGAAAAGACCATGGCTCTCCTGGAAGCCAAAACCTTAAGGAAGACATGGAAGAGCAAGGATGATCGCATATACCTGGTTGCTCCCGAGCTCATCCTGCGGGGCACATCCATTTGATCCTGCCCACGTGGGGCAATGAAGAAGACACTATGCCTTCGGGCATAAGATAAAAAAGGAGGAACATCCCATGAAAAAACTCGTTTCCCTGGTCCTGTGCGTGCTTATGCTCGCGGCGATGGTTTGCACCACCGCATTTGCCGACGATAAAGTCGTCATCGGCATGTCCATTCCCCAGCTGGCCAACCCCTATTTTGTCTCCGTTATGAATGGTGTCCAGGCTCGTGCCGAGGAACTGGGCTACGAAGTAATCGTCGTGGATGCCCAGTACGATGTGGCAAAACAGGTATCCGACTTTGAAAACTTCGGGAACCAGGGCGTTGACTGCGTTATCGCCTGCCCCATCGACTCCAATGCGTTGGTCGAGCCCACCAAGCAGCTGAAAGAAGCGGGCATCATCGTCATCTCTTTCGCGCAGATCATCGACGATGCCAATGCCATCTTCACGCTGGACGAATACTCTTACGGCGTGGTGATCGGCACCAACGCAGTCAAGTGGATCAACGAGAAACTTGGCGGCAAGGCCGAAGTGCTGATCATTTCCCAGGACAACGTGGAAGCTGTCGTCGCCCGGGGCAACGGCATTCAGGACACCATTGAAAAGGAATGTCCCGAGGCCGTCATCGTGGCGCGTCAGGCCGGCGACAACCCCACCAAGGGTATGGAAATCACCGAGAACATCATGCAGCAGTATCCCGACGTCCGCGTCATTACCGGCAACAATGACTCCGGTCCCCTGGGCGCTTACGAAGCCATTTTGGGTATGGGCTTGAGCGAGGAAGCGATGGCTGAGTTCTACATCGGCGGCGGCGATGCTACCCCCGAAGCCATTGCGAAGATGCAGGAGGAGAACTCCATCTATCGCGCCACCGTCGACCTTGCTCCTTTCCAGACGGGTATCGACTGTGTCAATTGCCTGGCTGACTTCCTGGCAAACGGCATTCCGGAGGAAGCGCCTGTTTCCTTCTTCAAGTGCGTCCCCGTTTGGCTCGAGGACATCGAGAGCGGCGCCTTTGTATCTGCCGAATAAGTATTGATTCATCCCGCGCTGTGCGCCCTCGGAAGAGGGCGCACAGCCTCATCCCGGCAGGCGGATTACGGCTTTGCGGAGGTTCTCATGACAGACAATATTCTGGAAGTCCACCATCTAAAAAAATACTATGACGCCGTCAAGGCGCTTGATGATGTTTCGATCAGTTTTCACCGTGGAGAAGTACACGCCCTTGCGGGAGAGAACGGTGCAGGCAAATCCACGCTGATAAAATCCATTACCGGCGCCATCGAACCATCGGCGGGTACCATTGTCCTCGAAGGCAAGGAGCACAGCAAGTTCACCCCTATAGAGGCCATTGAATATGGTATTGCCGCAATCTATCAGGAGTTCACATTGATACCCCATCTGACGGTTGCCGAAAATATCTACTTCGGCAAGGAGATCGTAAAAAATGGCTTTGTGGACAAGAAAGCCATGAATGCCAAGGTCGCGAAGCTCCTCGATGAAATGGGTATTGACCTGGATCCGGCGAGTTTTGTACGCGATCTAGGCATTGCCTATCAGCAGATCGTTGAAATCGTCAAGGCGGTCGCTGCCAATTCCAAGATCCTGATCATGGACGAACCGACGGCACCCCTGACCAACAATGAGACCGAGATGCTCTTTCGAATCATTGACAAGCTGAAAGAGCGCAACGTGACCATTTTATATATCAGCCACCGCATCGAAGAGATCTTTCGCGTTTGCGACCGGGTTTCTGTCATGCGGGATGGCAAGTACATCTGTACTGAAAACACCAGCGACATCAGCATTCATCAACTCATCGCCCACATGGTGGGACGTGAGTTGGGTGAGGATTATCCCGTGCGCAAAGTGGCGCTGGGCGATGTGGTGCTCAAAGTGGATCAGCTGCATTCCCAGAAGGTGCACGGGGTCTCCTTTGAATTGCGTCGGGGTGAGATCCTTGGCTTTGGCGGCTTGGTTGGCGCCGGTCGGACAGAGGTCATGCAGGCATTGTACGGAGCGGATCCGGTGAAATCGGGCACTGTCACGATCAACGGGAAGGTAGAGCGCATCACCAGTCCCACCAAAGCTCTGGAAAAGGGCATCGGCCTGATTCCGGAAGACCGCAAAAACCAGGGCGTACTGCTGGGTCTTACCGTACGGGAGAATATCACTTTTTCTTCCCTGGCACAAGCCATGGTGGGTCCCTTTGTGAAGAGCAAGAAAGACATGGAGATTGCCGAGGAGTATACCGAAAAACTTCAAATCAAGACGCCCAGTGTCAATCAATTGGTCAAGAATCTTTCCGGTGGCAACCAACAAAAGGTTGTGCTTGCCAAAGTACTGGCAACCAAATGTGATATCATCATATTTGATGAACCTACCCGGGGTATCGACGTGGGCGCCAAGCAGGAGATCTACAACCTGATGCGTACGCTGGTCGACGAGGAGGGCAAGAGCATCATTATGGTCTCTTCCGAAATGCCTGAGTTGATCGGCATGAGCGACCGGATCCTCGTCATGCGGCACGGCCGGATCGCAGGGGAGATCGGGAAAGCGGATTTTTCCCAGGAGCTTATACTCGAATACGCATCCGGATTGATAGGAGGTTGATCCCATGAACACCAAGAAGCTGAAATCCGTGCTCAGCCATTATGGCATCATCTTTGTTCTGGTCTTGCTCATCATCGTGTTTGCCAGCCTTTCCAACCGCTTCCTGATGCCGAACAACATCTTCAACATCCTGCGGCAGAGCTCTATCGTCGGGATTATTTCTGTGGGCATGACTTTTGTGATGGTCACGGGGGGCATTGACCTGTCTTGTGGTTCTGTTGTGGGCGCCAGTGCCGTAGGCGCGGCGCTGCTCATGACTGCAGAAACACCTTGGAATCCCGTGTGGGCTTGCCTGCTCATGCTTCTCTTCGGCCTCCTGATGGGTCTGGCAAACGCTTTCTTCATTGCTCAACTCAAGGTTCCTCCCTTCATCGCTACGCTGGGTACCATGACATCCGTACGGGGCATCGCCTATATTATTACGGGCGGCCTGCCGGTGTTTGGCTTCAACCGCGCCTTTACAGTCATCGGCCAAGGCTATGTAAGCATCGTGCCGATCCCGGTCATCATCATGGCGGTGGTGTTCCTGTTTGGTATCATTATGCTGAACAAAACACGTTTGGGCCGACACATCTACGGGGTAGGCGGCAATGAAGAGGCAGCGCGCCTGTCCGGTGTCAACGTCAAGAAAGTCAAGTATCTGGTTTACGGCATTTCAGGGTTTATGAGTTCGCTGGCCGGTGTTGTGCTGCTGGCTCGGGTGAACTCGGGGCAGCCCAATGCTGGAACGGGCTACGAAATGGACGTCATCACGGGCGTCGTGTTGGGCGGGGTCAGCATGTCCGGCGGACAGGGACGCTTGATCATGGTGGTTGTCGGCGTGCTGATCATGGGTATTCTCACCAATGGCATGACCATGTTGACCATCAACGAATACGTTCAGCAATTCATCAAGGGCCTAGTGCTCATTGGCGCGGTGGCGCTGGACAGCCTGATTAAGGAGCAGCGTTCCACGCAGACTGTTGAGGAAAAGAATGCGTAATTGCTAGAGGAGGAGAATCATGAAGCGTTCGGAACTGAATCAGATACAGCGCAACGCACTCAAACTGGCTGCCCGTTTCAGCTTTGCCCTGCCCCCCTTCGTCACATGGACGATGGAGGACTGGCAGACAAAGAACAGCGAATATGACGAGATAAAAGAAAACATGCTCGGATGGGACATCACAGACTTTGGAAGCGGTGACTTTCACAAGTGCGGTCTTCTGATGATCACCCTGCGCAACGGGAACTTCAACAATCCCAAGTATGCAAAAACCTATGCGGAGAAGATATTGATCAGCGAGGAAGGCCAGGTCACACCGTACCACTTCCACTGGAAGAAAATGGAAGACATAATCAACCGCGGCGGCGGCACGTTGGTGCTCAAGTGCTACAACTCGGGGGAACAGGGGGAAATGCTGGATACCCCCGTTACCGTGTATCGCGATGGACGCGCCTATGTGGTGGATGCAGGCTCGCGCATTGAGTTGTCGGTTGGCGAAAGCATCACGTTGCCGGTGGGCCAGTATCATACCTTCTGGGCCGAAGGCGGCCCCTGCCTGATCGGCGAGGTCTCCAAGACCAACGACGACAACGTGGACAATCGCTTTTATGAGGATATCGGGCGCTTCCCCGAGATCGAGGAAGACGAGCCCATCCTGTATCCTTTGTTCAGCGAGTATCCCAATATGCCGGGGTAGGGTTTTCGGAAGGAAGAATGATGGGGCTGACACAAAAACGTTTTGTGGCAGCCCTTATATTTGTTCAGGCATGAAGCGTATCAGGCAGGTGTATGCTTTTTTCCGGCTAGCGATAGATGAGCAAAGAAATTGGCAACGATGTGTTTCCAGGGAACATTGTGCCCTTAAACAGGCAAAAACAAAAACCTGGTGTCAGGTGCCATGGTTGAAAACCGGATCAATATAGTGTGGTCGCAACGGTACCCTATCAACTATCCCATCACCTGTATAGTTTTCTTCAGATATTTTGCAGGAATTTCGTGATGTAGTTGCCATACAATGTCCATGGGTCGGCTCCCCTTGTGGCTTACATAGTCTGCCGAACCGAGGAACGTATACGGCGCCGCTCCACAAGCATCCTGCTTGAATTCCCGTACAAACAGCAGCACCTTTCCGCCGTGTTCTTTGTGATGAATGTACCGCTGGCCTGTTGGTGAATCGGCATTTGTCGTGGACTGACTCTGCCAATGAAACAGACCGGGAGCAATGGCGTAATCGTTATAGAGTGTAGAGGGTGAATAATCCTTCTCTGACTTATTGAGTGTGATCAGCAGGACGTCGGTTTTCTTTTCCTTTAAATACTTCACACCCTCGCGCAGAGTCTTTGGCTTGAGAAAATCCAATGCCACCAAAAGCTGATCGCGGCTGTAGCTGCAATGCACATCCAGCGGACAATCGTATGGAAGTCCTGCCGGGATATCGATGAAGTCGATTTCGTCTAGTTTGTACCGGAGCAAATCGATCAGCTCACCCAGCATCACCGGACAGTCCGATAGGACATAGAGATTATCCCAAACTTCATCGGCAGCAAAATCCACAATCGTTTCCTGCCATATCGTGGTATAGAACATATTGAGCATCTGCTTTTTCATAGGAGAAAGTGCGGTAAAATCCACGTCGTCAAGACGCGGCAGGATATGTAACAGAAACTGGATCCATCGGCGGGAGTCGATGGATATCAGCCGGCTGAATGCTTTGGTCATTGTTTCTTCAATGGATTCAGAAAACGCTTCGCGCACACCAGCTTCTGCACAGAGCCGCGAGAAACTGTATTTTGCGTACAGTGAACGTGCATCCATGTGATGATATCGCAGAAAATTGCCCAGCGTCAGTGCCTGGCTACTGTCTTCTTCGAAGGAGGCAATCAGGTTTACCAATTTGGCCTTGAATCCGTAGCTTTGGCGGATATTGTTGAGGATGACTTGCGCGGCTTTCTTTTCCAGCTGAATATAGCAGCCCTTCGGCATATTTCCGAAGCCATGCCGCAGCTCGTATTCGACATTGCGATGATTTCCAGAAAGCAGCGAAGCATACTTTTCTTCAAAGTTATACTTGCGATTGGCCGCACCAATGAAGTCCAGCACCGTTAGGCAATCCTTGCCGTCGGAGAGGCGCAGACCACGGCCAAGTTGCTGGAGAAAGATGGTCAGCGATTCCGTAGGGCGCAGAAACAGGACCGTATTCACTTCTGGAATATCGACACCTTCGTTGTAGATGTCAACAACGAAAATGATGCGGATTTCGCCGCTGACAAGGCGCTTGCGTGCGCTGTTGCGCTCTTCATCAGATGAAGTTCCGATCAGCTGCATCGCCGGAAAACCACAAAGATTGAAATATTCCGCCATGAACTTCGCATGCTCGACCGAAACGCAGAAGCCCAATGCCTTCACTTCATTCAGATCGGTTGCGTAGCGGTCAAGACTGCGCAGAATGTGATCTGCGCGCTTTTCGGCAATCGCACGGTTTAACGTGTACACGTTGTTCAGTTCGGCTTTATCGTACCCACCGCGCGTCCAATGCAGTTCGTCCAAATCAACTGTGTCCGATACACCGAAATACTGGAACGGACAAAGCAGTTTGCGGTCAATGGCTTCCGGCAGACGGATATCCGCGGCAATGCGTCCGCCGAAGTAATCAAGGATGCTTTTGCCGTCCATACGTTCCGGTGTGGCAGTCAGACCCAGAAGAACCTTTGGCTGAAAATAGCCCAAAGCCTTTCCATAGCTATAAGCAGCCGCGTGATGCGATTCATCAATGACAATATAGTCGTAGTGATCGGCAGGCAGTTTTTCAGAAAGAGCTTGAGAATTGAGCGTCTGCACGGAAACGAACACATGATCCAAAGATTCCGGTTTGTATCCGCCGACATAGAGTTCGCCGAAATTGACGTCTTTCAATACACCCGCGAAGGTATCTCTGCTCTGCTTGAGGATTTCTTCCCTATGAGCAATAAACAGCAGATGGTTGGCCTTACCGGGATTCTGTTTACAGAAGCGACGGTAATCCAGTGCGGCAACAACTGTTTTACCAGTGCCGGTGGCTGCAACCACAAGGTTTTTCCAGATGCCGTGCACCTCCCGCTCAGCCAATAGTTTGTCGAGAATCTCCTGCTGATAGGGATACGGTCGGATGTCGAACAGGAATTGGGGGCGCTCGCCGACATACCTCTCAGTCTTCAATGCTTGAGCAAGGCGTTCGCGGTCGGTATCGCTATAGTATTCAAACTCATCTGCGTGCCAGTAGGCATCAAAGGTCGCAGCGATTTTTCGGATGATCTGCGGCAGATCCCGCGCGGTGACCTTTACATTCCACTCCAGACCGCTGGAAATCGCTGCATTGGAAAGATTCGATGAACCGACATATGCGGTCGTAAAGCCGGTCTCGCGATAAAATGCGTAGGTCTTTGCGTGAAGACGCGTACGCTGGGTATCGTAAGATACCTTGATTTGCACGTTTTGCAGCTTGGCCAGTTCTTCTATGGCCTTGATATCCGTTGCACCCATGTACGAGGTTGTTATGATGCGAAGCCTGCCGCCTCGCTGGGTAAATTCGATTAACTCCTCCATGATCAGGCGCAATCCGCTCCACTTGATGAAAGATACCAGCATATCCATGCGGTCGGCGGAAGCGATTTCCTTTTTTAGTTCTGAGAACATCTGTGGTTCATGCACTGCGCCGGTAAATAAACTGCTTTGTGCCAGAGAGGTCTCCGGGCGTATGACATCCTTTGCAGACTTGCCCAGTGCAATACGAGGATCCTTTTCGCTGAGCAATGCAAGAAGCTGCTGAGCACGTTCATCCACGGAGATTTCATCAATGTCCTCATCCGCCGCTTCACTGGCCATGGCTATCAGCTGATTGACCAGCGCTACCTGATCCGACAGCTCAGACTTGCCATCGCACATCCGTTCCAGAGCCTTGTGAACGATATCTGCCAGGTATTGGGACAACACTGAAGAAGACTCTGCCTTGTCTAAAGCAGCGGTAGCCTTTTGATTTTCCGGAAGCTGGTCCAGTTCTCGTCCAAGACGGCGATCGACCAGCTGTTCATAAATACCGGGACAGAGCATATGACCCCCAACTTTCATACGTACCTCGTGTGTTATGCAATAAACCCGTTCATGTGGCAGGCATAATGGTTCCGCACAACGGAAAGGGAAACCAGGTTTTCTGCAAGCCAAAGCGACATAATCAAATAATGCGGAAAAAGGAAGGCTCCCATGGACAGCATTATATACGCGGACGAAGCAGAAGTAAAGAGAGAACTTGGCAAATTGGCGTGAGGGCGATGAAGCCGAACTCAACAGAGACTTGTTCTGAAGCTGGTCCAATTTCAGTGATGGAGGATTTACGCTATCCCTGTGCCAAACCTGTGGCCTTCGCATGGACACCTTTTGGCTGCCTATGACCGCCCGAGTTTATTCCATGATGTGCAGGAAGGGGCTCCGGGCCGGGTGGCGTGTCCTTTTGGATGGGTCGACGCCTGCATGCCTATGCCCAGCATCATGCGGAATACCGGCTTATGCTATTTGAAATTGAAAAATGTCATCTTTGGCGTTCAGGGGACAAAGATATCTGAAAAGCTGATATAAACCTTACTGTATCCATGCGTAGCCTGGCAGAAAAAATGCAATTTTTCTCACGAATAATATCCTTTCCGGGAACCGATTCTCCGTCCATTTCGCCTGAGAAGTGAAGTGTGAACCATACAGCCGCCAAGACGGCGCAGGATTCCGAAACGTTATGATCCAGGTACAACGACATGGAAGGGGGCATCACCATGAAGCGAAGTTCCATTGTTCTACTCGCGTTCATCCTCTTTATCATGCTCCTGTGCACGGGTGCGCAGGCTGCAAGCTACACCATGAGTCTAGGGAAAAATGTTGAGATCTATTCCGGTCCCGGTTTCGCCTACGGCTTTGTGAAAACTGTCGGCGAGGACGGCGTGTACACCATCGTGAAGGAGGCTTACTGTACCGACGGCTATTTGTGGGGCAAACTCAAGTCCGGCGTGGGCTGGGTACGTTTGTCGGATTCCAGCTCCGGCGTTCCCTACACCACTCCCCTTGGCGCGGAGGAAAAGATCTATTCCGGCCCCGGTTTCGCCTACGGCTATGTGAAAACTGTCGGCGAGGACGGCGTATATACCATCGTAAAGGAGACGTACTGCAGCGACGGCTATTTGTGGGGCAAGCTCAAGTCCGGCGTGGGCTGGGTACGTTTGTCGGGCTCCACCTCCAGCGTTCCCTACACCACTCCCCTTGGCGCGGAGGAAAAGATCTATTCCGGCCCCGGTTTCGCCTACGGCTTCGTGCAAAAAGTCGGCGTGGACGGCGTGTATACCATCGTGGAGGAGGCTCCCTGCGTCGACGGCTATTTGTGGGGAAAACTCAAGTCCGGCGTGGGCTGGGTACGACTCGGAAGTCTCATGCCATAGATCGAAGAAAGACCCTGCACTATCGCATATGGGAGGTGATAGTTGATCGCCGATCCATGAAAACCCCGGATACAATTTTCCCGCGTGGCCTTTGTGGATGAAAAAGGAGAACATATTCCCAAATTACATTCATTGGAACGATACCCCTGAAGTATGCTCATGAAACGAGTGGGAGGGTGTTACATGCGTAGGATTCTGTATCTGTTGCTGGCAATCCTGTTGGCGCTGTCGATCGTAGGGTACGCTGAGGAACCCCGAGAAGAGGATAGCGCATTCGCCGACCCGGTTCCGGGACACATCATACCAAACCTGTCCGAGAGCGACTTTTTGCCTGACCAAATCAGCGACGAGAGCGCAATCGTCTTCGACGATCCGGTGCTCGAGGCGAGGATCCGGGAAACCATCGGAAAACCCGAGGGCGATGTGACCTATGGGGATGCCAGATCCTTCCAGGGGGACCTGTATGCGTCCTACAACGGGCAGCCGAACGAGGAGAAGATCCACAGCATCGAGGTGCTCCGGTATTTCACGAATCTGTTCAAGTTCGAGGCGTTCGGGCAGGATATCCGCGACCTGGAACCGATCCGAGGGCTTAAAAACCTGCGCATACTTGCCCTTGACGGAAATCCGGTTTCCGACCTTTCGCCGATCGCGGAGCTTGAAAACCTGGGGATCCTGCAGATCAGCGACATTGCCGAAACCTCGGATCTGTCGCCGGTTTCGGGACTTCCAAACCTGCACACGCTGTATTTGCGGGACAACCGGATCGAAGACATCTCCGCGCTCGCCGGTCTTTTGAATCTCGAGACGCTCGACCTAACGAACAACAACATTTCCGACCTGAGCGCGCTGTCGGATCTTTCAAAGCTCACATCTCTTCGGCTCGCGGGGAACCCTGTGACCGACTTCGAGCCGATCCGGGAATGGATGCCAAACATTATCGACCGCGATTTCGAGCCGCTTTTTGCCGAGGATGCGCCCGACATACCGATCGAGATCGCCGAGCCCGCGTTTGAGGCGGCGCTCCGACGCGCAATGAACATTTACGACCGACCGATCACCCAGCGGGACGCGTACCTGACCCGGACCCTCGCGCTACACAACGAAAAGACCGAGGAATCGATGTTCTCCGATATTTCTCCGCTGAAATACTTCGTGAACCTCGAGCAACTGGAATTCAACTCAAACCCAATCACCGACCTGAGCGCGCTGTCCGGGCTCACGAAGCTCAAATCGCTGTTTATCGGCTTCCTGCAGGTCAGTGATCTCTCCCCGCTGGCTGGCCTTGTGAACCTCGACTATTTGAACATCGACTTCTGCCCCGTCGAGGATCTCTCCCCGCTTTCAGGTCTGGTGGATCTGGGGTTTTTAGGCGCCGAAAATTGCCCGGTCCGCGATTTGACGCCGCTTGCGGGGCTTGCGAAACTGTACAATCTGGGCTTGAAAAACTGTCTCGTGGAGGATGTTTCTCCGCTTGCAAATCTGACCAACCTGAAGGTTCTGTTTCTGGAGGGATGCCCGGTCGCTGACTATTCGCCGCTCGCGGGGATTTATCCGAACCTGGAAGCCAGGGATTTCGAAGTCCCGGATGAAGCGCTCGAATCCCTTCCGCCTGCGCCGGGCGATGATTTCCCCTCTGCGGTGCATAGCGAAGATTCGATGTTTGAGGATCCCATGTTCGAAAAACGCGTGCGCAAGATGCTGCAAAGGCCGGAGGGAGACATCGATCCATCCGAATTGATCGATGTCACGGAACTCATCTTCAACAACTGGGATTATCCCTACGGAGAAATCCCTGAGCCGGAGAAGATCCGCAGCCTCGCCGACCTCAAGTACTTCCCGAACCTCGAACGGCTCGACATCGGCTGCAACGCTGTCTCCGACCTCAGCCCGATTTCGGCGCTGAAAAAGCTCTACTACCTTGAAGCGCCGAAAAACAACATCTCGGACCTTTCACCGCTTACTGACATGATCCAACTCACCTGGGCGGTATTCTGGGAGAACAATATTTCCGATCTGGCGCCGGTTTCAAACCTGGTAAACCTCGAAACGTTCTCTGTGTTTTCCAACAACGTCATGGATATTTCCCCTCTCGCGAACCTCACGAAGCTCACCATTCTGGAACTGCATGACAATCCTTTTACGGACTACTCCCCCGTGGCGGAGATTTATCCCAACCTGCGGGAAAAGGATTTCAGCCTTGGCGAACCGGAACGGAGGGAAAACACGTCAGGTCCTGTACACGTCACAGAAGGATGGCATTATGACGAATCAACCCGTACGCTGACGATCGACAGCGATGCGGCGATGGTTGCCTATCAGCCAGATCAGGAGAATGCGGAAGCAGCTACGCAAACCAATGCCCCGTGGGCCGCCAACCTGGCACAAATTGAACACATCATCGTTGGCGACAATGTGACCCTCCTCAGCGATTACGCATTTGCCTACGCTTCTGCCCTGAAACAAATAACGATCGGGAAAAGCGTGTCGACGATGGGCTTTCGATGCCTGTATCGCTGCGGGGATTGGAATGCCGGCGAGGATCTGGAAATCATCGTCAACTGCGATGTCATGCCGGCGCTGGGTGAAGACGTAATGGGGTACACATGGGATAACCCGCATACATTCTTGACCGTCCCCGTATCCCAGGCCGAACAATGGAAGGCGGAACTGGTTGGGTCCAGACTACGAATTGTGGTACAATAACAGAAAAGGGACTCCGGAGGATCCGGGCGCTCCCGGCCGTTGTAAAAAGAGCATCATCCATCCAGGCTCCACTGCATTGGAAGTGGAGCCTGGATTACAGTATATCAGCGAGGCTCAAGACGCGAACAAAACCTTCCGGCGATTCCATTTGGCCGAAATGCTCTGTGGCCCTCATCCCGGATTGGCCTATCCAATTCCGTGGCATGGGCCTGCCAAAGGCCGTGACGGGAAGGGACAACGATCCGGTCACTGCTTGAACGCTTCCCACCGGCGGGCGCAGGAAAGGCACAGCAGGCCGCCGACGAGGGCGATGCCGCACCAGGAGAACAGCGTGGCGTTCCAGCCAAGTTTCTCGGTGACCGCTGCGATGCCGAATATGGACAGCGTGCTGCCCAGATAGGAGCAGGAGTTCAGCACCCCGGAGACCAAAGAGATGCGGCCATAGCGCAGGAAGTGTTGCGGCAGCATACAGGTCTGTATCAGGTTGACCCCGTGGATGCTGCCCACCGCTACTGCGAGAGACAGTACCGCAGCTGCCAGACCGCTGGCCACCGTATTCAGCAGCAACAGGGCGACGAAGCATAGGAAAAACAGGACGCCGCTGCACAGCATTTCATTGGGGATCAGCCGATAGTTGATGTACAACACCAACCGATGGGATACCATGCTGAAGACCGGGAGCAGTACGCTGGTGAAGATGGCCTTCCCGCTGCCGGTCCGGTAAATATCCGAAAGATAGGTGGGCATCCAGGTGGTGATACCGTCCTTCAGCATCCCCTGAAGCACGATGGAGAACAGGATCAAAAGCAACATGCCCATGAAGGGAAAGATGGGTCGCTCCTGGGCGCCCCGGGCTTCCACATAGCTCTGCCGGACGACGGGTTCCAGGTCCCCCTCCAGCCTCCGGTACCCCAGGCACCAAAACCCGGTGACCACCAGGGCGACCAGAGCCGAAGCGAAGAAGACGGCTCTCCAGCCGCTCGAGGCGATGAAGAAGGGCGCTGTCAGGTATACGAAGATGGTGCCCAGGGAGCCCCCCCAGGAGACCTTCACCGTCGCCCGCTTGTACTCCTCGACGGTGAGGTACTGGGAGAGGATCCGCAACTGGGGCGGCCAGATCAGGGCCTGGGCAAAGCCGTTCACGCTCCAGACCAAGGTCATCCAGCGGGGATTGGGACAGAAGGGGATCAGAGCATTCATCAGGGCGCAGACGAAAAGCCCAAGAAAGATGAGATGATGCGGCTCGACCCGATCCCCCAGGTATCCGCTGACCAGTTGCCCGGCGCCGTAGGTGATGAACAGGCCGGTGGGCGCCACGGATACCGCAGTCCGGGCAAAACCGTCGCTCCGGATGATCTCCACCAGGACGGCGGCAAAGTTGACCCGGGTCAGATAGCTGGTGAAATAGACCAAGGCGCAAAGAAAAACCAGTTTATCCTTCTGTTTTTGCATGCTGCGCTTCATCCGAATGCCTCACGAAAAGCGGAAAAGGCGCCGCAGGCGTCTTCTTTGCCTTCTTTCGGACTGTTATACCCTATATTGAGTGTTTTTCGCATCCGCGCCCCCTTCATCCCTTTCGCATTCGGCGGGTCAGGGGCTTTGGCGACGGCAAACAGCATGCCCGGCTGCTGCTTCACTGCCGGGATGTTTTCTTTCAAAAGGATCACCTCAACGTTATGATAGCACATTTAGCGCAGCATATCAACAAAGCCGAGGGCCGACAGGGCACAAAAATCGGGCTGCTTTTTATGATGCACAAAGCAGCCCGCCATTTCTACGGCTCATTTCCTCAGCAGCCTGTGGATGGATTCCGCCGCCTGCTTGCCGGCTCCCATGGCCAGAATCACGGTGGCGGCTCCGGTGACCGCGTCGCCTCCGGCATAAACCCCGTCGCGGCTGGTTTTCAGGCTGCTCTCTTCCACGATGATGCCGCCCCACTTGTGGGCGTCCAGGCCGGGGGTGGTGGAAGTGACCAGGGGATTGGGGCTGTTGCCGATGGCAACCACAACGGTCTGCACGTCCAGGGTGAACTCGCTGCCCGGAATGACCACGGGCCGCCTCCGCCCGGAGGCATCGGGCTCGCCCAGCTGCATCTGGACGCATTCCATGGCCACCACGTTGCCGTCTTCGTCCCCCAGGATGCGGGTGGGGTTGGTGAGCAGGCGGAATACGATGCCCTCTTCCTTGGCGTGGTGTATCTCTTCTACCCGGGCGGGCATCTCCTGCTCGCTGCGGCGGTACACGATGAAGACCTTTTCCGCCCCCATGCGCAGGGCACAGCGGGCGGCGTCCATGGCTACGTTGCCTCCGCCGATGACGGCGACTTGCCTGCCCACCTTCACCGGGGTGGGATGATTCGGGAAATCGTAGGCCTTCATCAGGTTGATGCGGGTGAGGAACTCATTGGCGGAATAAACGCCGCACAGGTCCTCGCCGGGGATGCCCTGGAAGCGGGGCAGGCCTGCACCGCTGCCGATGAAGACGGCGTCGTAGCCTTCCTCCGTGAGCAGTTCGTCCAGGGTGATGGACTTGCCCACCACCACATTGGTCTCAATGGCGACCCCCATTTCCTTCAGGGCGCCAATCTCCTGGGCCACCAGGGCCTTGGGCAGGCGGAACTCGGGGATGCCGTACATCAGGACCCCGCCGGGGGTGTGCAGCGCTTCAAACACGGTGACCTGGTAGCCCTTGGACCGGAGCGCACCCGCGCAGCTGAGCCCCGCAGGGCCGCTGCCGATGATCGCCACCTTTTTGTCCCTTTCCCGGGCAGGGGGCTGGGGTTTCAGGTCCTGGGCCATGGCCCAGTCCGCCACATAGCGCTCCAGCCGTCCGATGCCTACGGGTTCGCCCTTGATGCCGCGGACGCACAGCTTTTCACACTGGCTCTCCTGGGGGCATACCCTGCCGCAGATGGCGGGCAGGGAATTGTCCTCCCGGAGGATCTGGTAGGCGCCCTGCATATCGTCGGCATTGATGCGGTTGATAAATTCCGGAATATCCACCCCCACGGGACAGCCCTTGACACAGGGTCGGGTTTTGCAGTTCAGGCAGCGGGCAGCCTCATTTTTGGCCAGTTCCTCCGTGTAGCCCAGGGCCACCTCCTGGAAGTTCTTGCCCCGCAGGATGGGATCCTGCTCGGGGATCGGGGTCTTGTTCGGCTGCATATTGGCCATCACCCAGCACCTCCTGTCAGGCGACATACGTGCCGCTCGGTCGCGGCTTTTTCCTCTTCCAGGTACATCCTGCTCCGCCTGAGGGCGCTGTCAAAATCCACCAGGTGGCCGTCAAAATCCGGGCCGTCCACGCAGGCGAACTTGGTCTCTCCTCCTACGATGACCCGGCAACCGCCGCACATGCCGGTGCCGTCGATCATGATGGAGTTCATGGATACGATGGTGCGGATCCCGTAGGGGCGGGTCATTTCACTCACGGCTTTCATCATCACCAGGGGTCCGATGGCGATCACCGCGTCGTAGGCAACCCCGGCCTTCAGCTGCTCTTCCAGGGCTTTGGTCACGAAACCTTTGTGGCCGTTGGAGCCGTCGTCCGTCATGACGAAAAGGTTTGTGCAGGCTTCATGGAACTCATCCTCCAGGATGATCAGGTCTTTGGAGCGGAACCCCACGATCAGGTCCACTTCGGCGCCCAGGTCGTGGAGCGCCTTGGCCTGGGGGTAGGCGATGGCCACGCCCAAGCCGCCCCCCACCACTGCCACCTTGTGCATGCCCTCGAATTCACTGGCTTTGCCCAGAGGGCCCACAAAGTCCAGCAGATGGTCCCCGGCGTTCAGCGTATCCAGCAGCCTGGTGGTGGCGCCTACCTTCTGGTAGATGATGGTGATGGTGCCCTGTTCCCGGTCGTAGCCTGCGATGGTGAGGGGGATGCGTTCCCCTGCCTCGTCGATGCGCAGAATGATGAACTGCCCGGGCAATGCCCGCCGCGCCACGTAGGGTGCGTGCACCACCATCCGGCTGACCTGCTCGTTGAGGGTCTGCTTTTCTAAGATCTTGTACACCGGCATTCCTCCTAATCCCTGTCGATCGCCTCGATCATCTTCACGCGCTCTTCATGGCGGCCTCCCGTGATGAAGCGGGCGTTCAGGAAACTGTCCACGATGTCCAGCGCCATTTGCTCGCCCACGATGCGACCACCCAGTGCGATCATGTTGCAGTTGTTGTGTTCCCGGGAAAGCCGGGCCGTCACCGGCTCGGAGCAGTTGCTGCAACGGATGCCCCGGACCCGATTGGCGGACAGGGAGATGCCGCAACCCGTCCCGCACACCAGGACGCCCAGTTCGCACTCCCCGGCAGCCACCAAACGGGCTGCCTTTTCCCCGTAAAAGGGGTATTCTGCCCGGTTCGCGTCATGGCTGCCTACATCGGTGATCTGGTGGCCCGCCTTTTCCAGGTGTTCTTTGATGGCCAGTTTCAGGGCGTATCCGCCGTGATCCGAGCCCAATGCGATTTTCATGGAAAGGACCTCCCCTCGGTCTTACTTATGGGCAATATAGCCCTCGTGGCACAGCATTTCGGCCGTTTCCACCGCGCCCCCCGCAGCGCCCCGCAGGGTGTTGTGGGAAAGGGACACGAACTTGTAGTCGAAGATACTGTCTTCCCGGAGCCGGCCGATGGAGATGCCCATACCCTTTTCGATGTCCCGGTCCAGACGGGTCTGAGGCCGGTTGTCCTCGGTGAAATAGGTGAGGAACTGCGCCGGGGCGCTGGGCAGCCCGGCTTTCTGGGGAAGCCCCTTGTACGCTGCCCAGCGGCTCAAGATCTCGTCCATGGGGGGCTTTTGATCAAAGGAGACAGACACCGCGGCCATGTGACCGTCGGTGGCAGCCACCCGGTAGCACTGGGCGCTGATGATGGGTTTTTGGGCGGGAACGATCTCGTCTCCCACGACGCTGCCCCAGATCTTCAGGGGTTCCACCTCGCTCTTGTACTCTTCCCCCCCGATAAAGGGGATCACGTTGTCCACCATCTCGGGCCAGGTGGCAAAGGTCTTGCCCGCGCCGGAAATGGCCTGATAGGTACACACGGAGATCTTGGCGATGCCATAATCCCGCAGAGGGGAGAGGGCGGGCACATAGCCCTGGATGGAGCAGTTGGGCTTGCAGGTAATGAAGCCGCTCTTCGTGCCCAGCCGCTTTCTCTGGGCGGGGATGATGGCCATATGTTCCGGGTTGATCTCCGGGATCATCATGGGCACGTCCGGGGTGTAGCGGAAGGCAGAGTTGTTGCTGACCACCGGGGTCTCGCAGCGGGCGTAGCGCTCTTCCAGGGCCCGGATGTCCTCTTTTTTCATGTCTACGGCGCAGAGGATGAAATCCACCTGCCCGCTGACCTCCTCCACCCTGGAGGCGTCCACCACCACCATGTCGGCGGCATAGGCGGGGATGGGGCAGGCAAAGGACCACTTGCCCTCTACGGCCTCCCGGTAGCTCTTGCCCGCCGAGCGGGGACTGGCGGCCAACACCTGTACATCAAACCATGGATGCCCATCCAGCAGGGTGATAAAGCGCTGGCCCACCATGCCCGTCGCACCCACGATGCCTACACGATACTTTTTCATTTCGTTTTCTCCCTCCTACTCATTTACCCGATATCGATGCCCGGATAGCGCATAAGCATTTCGTCCGGGCGGAAACCCGAAGTGGCCGCCAGCCGCACCGCGCCGGTGAGCCGGGTCCACACGTCGAAATAGGCCTCCCGTACCCCCAGGCGCGCCCAGTGGCTGCGGGCACAGTCCACGAGGTAGCTGCCCACCCCTTTGCGTTGCCAGGAAGGAGTGGTCTGGACGATGCCCACCACACCCTGGCCGCCTTCGGTCCAGATCAAAAGTTCTCCTGCCAAACCATCCGGCGATACAACCAACAGGCGCAGGAAATCCGGCTTGGCCCGGATCCCATTCAGCCAGGCGGCGTCCCGGTTCCGGGAAAACATGGCGTTATAGCGCTCCAGGAAGAAGCGCTGCTCGTCCTCATCATCCAGATGATCCCGCACCAGGGTGCACCCTGCGGGGAAGGGCTTTACCACCGGCCCCTTCTGGATCACCCGGCGCATCCGCAACAGCCCGTCGTCGTCCTCATAGCCCAGGGTGGTGAGGATGCCCATGAGTTCCTGGTCTTCCGGCGGGCACTCGGTGTAGATCCGGGCCGCCGCATTCTCTTCCGAGCGGGCCAGTTTCAGCGCCCGGGCCGTGGCTGCCCCCAGAAGGGCGTCCCTGGCTTCGGGCTGACACTTGGCGCGGATGAGCAGCAGGTGAGGCCGCCGGGGACACAGCATATCCGCCATGTTGCTCTGTACCGTGGCTTCCCCCAGTTCGTCCTCCAGATCGTCATAGGCCACAAAGGTATCCTCTGGCGCCAATCCCTCCATGGGATCGGATGAGTGCCGAATGATCACGTTGTTTCCCTCCCCGGCCCGCCCCAATGACCAGACCTTACAAAACATTATACCAGAAATCACGGCCCTCCACAAGAATGGGGGTACATTTTAGGGGTTTTTTCAAAGGTTTTTCGTGGTTTTGGGCCGTACTTTCTGACGCATCAGCCCGTGGCGGTTGCAGTACCAGTACAAATGCCCGCCGCCCCGGAAACACAGGCGGGCGTCGGCGTTTCCCTCCGGATACAACTTGACGAACTGGATGCGGTCACAGCCCACAAAGGCCAGAAAGGAGATGAAATGCTCCTTGTCCATGGGATGGGGGATCCGCACGTAGTGCTCGTTCTCCACCGCTTCCAACCGGGGGGCATGATTCCCGTCAGGCTCTTGGGGCTCCAGGGGAGGAAGGGCGATGCCGCAGCAGCTGATGAAGGCCTCGTCCGCCGCCTGCAGGACGTTGCCGCATGCCGGGCATACATAGAACCGGGTCAAAAGCATATTGCCATGACGGTTGCGGTTGACGATGTGGTTTTCTTCCCCCCGCTCGGTTTCTGAACACCCCAAGGTCTTCAGGGCATCCCCCGCCAGCCTGAATACCGTCCATTCCTCCATGGGCCGGGCGCCCAGAGACAGATAGAAGTCGATGGCGGGTTTGTTCCAGTCCAGGCACCACCATTCCAGTCGGCCGCAGTCCCGCTCCAGGGCAATGGCTGCCAGCCTTTTCAGCAGGCCACGGCCACACCCCCGGCCCCGGTATTCGGGGAGCACAAAGAGGTCTTCCAGGTACAGACCCGACTTGCCCAGGAATGTGGAAAAGTTGTGGAAAAACAGGGCAAACCCCACTTCTTTTCCCTCCACCATGGCAAAGATGACCTCGGCCTTCTGCTTTTCGAAGATCCATTCCTTCAACAGCCGCGGGGTGGCGGTCACCTGGTCTGCCATCTTTTCATATTCTGCCAGCCGACGGATGAAGTCCAGGATGAGCTCCGCGTCTTCCGGCAGGGCGCTGCGGTAGGTGATCGTGTTCAGCATGTCCATAGGGCCTCCCGTTTTTGCCCATGATACCCCCCGGCATGGAAAAAAGCAAGGGGGGTGAGGCGCGGACTCTGAAATGTGAACCATAAAATGAAGGGGGAGAGCCTTCCTTGACAGCCCCGGACCCCTGTGCTATCATGAACGCGGCGTTTCTATGGCGTTTCTATCATGAAAAAGTGGGAAGGAGCGATGGTATGATACCGCGTCCCGAGCATCCCAGGCCGGATTTTTTCCGGGAGGACTGGATGAACCTGAACGGGGAGTGGCAGTTTGCCTTTGACGACGAGAATCTGGGCCTGGTACAGAAATGGTACAAACCCGGCACCAAGCTGGATCGAACCATCCTGGTGCCCTTCTGCTACGAATGCGCCCTCAGCGGCGTTCACGTGGAGGGGAAGCACGAGATCATGTGGTACCGGCGCAGCTTCGCCGTGCCGGAAAACATGGCGAGCCGGCGCATTCTGCTGCGCTTTGGCGCGGTGGACTATAAGGCCACGGTGTACCTCAACGGCCAGGCGGTAGGCGGCCATCGGGGGGGATATACCCCCTTCGCCTTCGACGTCACGCCCTTCCTGATCGATGGGGAGAACGACCTGTGCCTGCGGGTGGAGGACAGGCGGGACTGCACCCAGCCCCGGGGCAAGCAGAATTGGCTTGACCATTGGTTCGGCTGCTGGTACACCCCCACCAGCGGCATCTGGCAGACCGTGTACCTGGAGGCGGCGGGCGACACCTACCTCACCAGCGCCCACATTACCCCGGATATCGACCGGGGCATCGCCCGGGTACACCTCACCCTGGACCGGGAACCCGAACAGCCCGTGACCGCAGAGCTCACCATGACCTACAGGGGCCAGCCTTTCCGCAAGCAGACCCTGGAGCTGACCCAGCGCTGCCAGAGCGCCCTGTTTGACATGGTGATGGGCAAACACATCACCGGCTTTCATACCTGGTCTCCGGAGGATCCTTCCCTGTACGACCTGACCATCTCCCTGAGCGGCGGAGACAAGGTGCAGACCTATTTCGGCATGCGAAAGATCGAATCCAGGGACGGGCAGATCTTCCTGAACAACAAGCCCCTGTACCAGCGGCTGATCCTGGACCAGGGCTACTGGCCCGATTCCCTGCTCACGCCCCCCAGCGACGAGGCCCTGCGGGAGGACCTGGAGTGGACCCAGCGCTTTGGGTACAACGGCGCCCGGAAACATCAGAAGCTGGAGGATCCCCGCTACTACTACTGGGCGGACAGGATGGGCGTGCTGGTGTGGGGAGAGCTCCCCAGCGCCTATGAGTTCACCGAGGAGAGCGTGAAGAACCTGTCGGATACCCTGTCCGGCTTCATCGACAGGGATTTCAACCACCCTTGCATCATCGCGTGGGTGCCCCTGAACGAGTCCTGGGGCGTGGACCGGATCGCCCACGACAAACGCATGCAGATGTGTTCCGAGATGCTGTACTGCCAGGCCAAAGCCCAGGACGGCACCCGGCTGGTCAGCGTCAACGACGGCTGGGACCAGACCCGTACCGATATCTACGGCCTCCACGACTATGCCGCGGAGGGAGACGTGCTGGCCAGCCACTTTGCGGATATGGAGCGGGTGGAGGTGTCCTCCAACGATCATCGCCTGGCCCGGGCCGTCGGCTATCCCCGGGGCAAGGACGAAGCCCTGATGCTCACCGAGTACGGCGGCATCGCCATGGAGGCCGAGGGCAGCGAGGAGGGATCCTGGGGTTACCATGAAAAGGTGGAAGGCGAAGAGGCCTTCTTTGCCCGCTACCAGGCCCTTACCGACGCCGCCCGGAACATTCCGGGCAACCAGGGCTACTGCTATACCCAGCTCACCGACGTGCAGCAGGAGGTCAACGGCCTGCTCACCCCGGACCGGAAGCCCAAGATCGACCCCGAGCGGTTCCGCAGTTTGACGCTCAATCCCTTCGGACGTTACTACTAAGGTTATGCCATGCGGGCTGCCAGGCCAATGGCCACGGCAGCCTGTTTTGTATGTCCAGCAGAACCGGAACGGGGCGCCAGAACCTGCCCGAAGTTTTTGAGCGGATCACGGTCGGCCGGAGGATCCGCCTCCGGGGGCGTTTTCCCGGAAGTATCCGGCGATGACCCGGGCCAGCCCGGGGCCTACGCCTTCCACGGCGGAAAGCTGCTCCTGGTCCGCTTTTTTCAGCTCTTCGATGGTTTTGAAGTGCTTCAGCAGCGCCTTCTTCCGGACGGGGCCTACCCCGGGGATGCCGTCCAGGACCGAGGCTGCGCTTTTTCGGGCACGGAGTTTGCGGTGATGGGCGATGCCGAAGCGGTGCGCCTCATCCCGCAGCCGCTGGATCAGGTGCAGGGCATCGGAGCGTCGGTCCAACAGGATGCTCTCTTCCTGTTCCGGCAGGATGATCTCCTCCAGGCGCTTGGCCAGTCCGAACATGGGGATGTCCAGGCCCAGGCCTTTCATGGCGTCCCGGGCGAAGGCCAGCTGTCCCGCGCCCCCGTCGATGAGGATCAGATCGGGCAGGTGGGAAAAGCTGCCTCCTGCGGGGTCCAGCCCCTGATCCAGGCGATCTTGCCGTTCCCGCAGCCCGCGGGACAGGCGGCGGGTGATGACCTCGTGCATGGAGGCAAAGTCGTTGGCGCCCGTCACGGTTTTGATCCTGAAATGCCGGTACTGGGCAGGTTGGATCACCCCGTCGATCATCACCACCATGGAGGCCACGGACTGGGCGCCCTGGGTGTTGGAGATGTCGTACCCCTCGATGCGCCGGGGCCGGCTCGCCAGGCCGAGGGCCTTTGCCAGTTCCTCACAGGCGCCGACGGTGCGGGACAGTTTCCGGGCCCGCTTGGCCAGGACATCCTGAAGGTTCTTTTCCGCCAGGGCCAGCAGCCGCTTTTTGTCGCCCCGCTTGGGTACGGTGAGCAGTACCCGGTGCCCGAAGGATTCCTTCAAGAGGAGGGCCAGGGTCTCCGCTTCGGGGAGGGGACAGGGGAGCAGCAGCTCCCGGGGCACTTCCCCCTCGTAGTGTTGCAGGATGAAGCCGGTGAGCACCTCTCCCATGGGCTCGTCTGCCGCCCGGGGCATGGTGTAGGAGGCCGCCCCCACGAGTTTGCCCTCCCGTATCGACAGACATTCCACCAACACGTCCGGCCCGTCGGGGGCTGCCGCCAGCACGTCCTGCCGGATGCCTTTGGCGCCGGATGCCTGTTGCGGCTGGAGGATCTCCTCCACCCGCGCGATGTAGTCCCGGTATTGGGCGGCTTGTTCGTAGTTCAGTTGTCGGGCTGCCTCCTGCATTCGCTCCTTCAGCCGGGCGGTCAAAGGCTCGGTACGGCCGGACAAAAAATCCATCACCTTGTCCAGCAGGTCCCGGTACCCTTCGGGGCTGAGGCCTCCGGTGCAGGGAGCCAGACAGCGCCCCGCCTGGCTGTGGACGCAGGGGCGCAGGGCTTTGCCGGGATCCAGCCGCTTTGTGCATACCCGTACCGGCCACACAAGCCGCGCCACGTCCAGCAGTTCCCGGATCACGGTGGCGCTTTTGAAGGGGCCAAAGTAGCGAAAGCCTTCATCTTCCATGCGCCGCCGGATCTGCAGCCGGGGGAAGGGCTCGGACAGGTCCACCGCCACGTAGGGGTACTGCTTGTCGTCCCGCAGCAGGATGTTGTAATAGGGACGATGCCGTTTGATCAGGTTGCATTCCAGCATCAGGGCTTCAAGCTCGCCCTCCACCAGCACGATGTCGAAGTCGTCGATGCGCTCCACCATGGCCCGCACCTTGGGACTGTGGCCGTGGGGTGAACCGAAGTATTGGCGCACCCGGTTTTTGAGGTTTATGGCCTTGCCCACATAGAGGATCTCGCCCCGGCCCTTCATCAGGTAGCAACCCGGGGAATCCGGAAGGGTATTCAGCTTTTCCCGAAGTTCCGGGGTCATGACGCGCTCCTTCCAAAATATACAAAGCGGATCGCAATCCGTCCGGATCGCGACCCGCCAGGGCCGTTCAGCCGACGACCGCATTCACCAGCCGGCCCGGTACATAGATCAGCTTTTTCAGCTGCTTGTCGCCCAGCAGGCGCTGAAAACCCTCGTCCCCGGCGAAGTAGGCGGGGGCGTTTTCCCTGGTCAGGTCCGAAGGGACGGTGAGCCGGCCCCGCAACTTGCCGTTGATCTGCACGGCTACTTCCACGGTCTCCAGCACCAGGGCTTTTTCATCGTAGGCGGGCCAGGGCTGCCGTGCCAACTCGCCAAAGCCGCACAACGCTGCGATCTCCTCGGTGATGTGAGGCGCCACCGGGTTCATCAGCTGCACCAGCACCTTCATTTCCCCCCGGCTCACCGACTTGGCCTCGTACAATGTGTTCACCAGGGCCATCATGGCGGCGATGGCGGTATTGAACTTCATTCGTTCGTAGTCCTCGCTCACCTTCTTGATGCAGGCGTGCAGATCATAGGCCATGGCAGGGCGCACGCCCTCTTCGTCGTTCATCATTTCCATCAGGCGCCACACCCGATCCAGGAAGCGCCGACAGCCCCGGGCTCCGTCGGTGGACCAGGGAATGGCTTGATCAAAAGCGCCCATGAACATCTCGTACAAGCGGAAGGAGTCGGCGCCCAGCTCGTCCACCACCTCGTCGGGGTTCACCACATTGCCCCGGGACTTGGACATCTTCTCGCCGTTGCTGCCCAGGATCATGCCGTGGCTGGTGCGCTTGGCGTATGGCTCCTTGGTGGGGACCAGCCCGATGTCGTAGAGGAAGCGGTGCCAGAAGCGGCTGTACAGAAGGTGCAGGGTGGTGTGTTCCATGCCTCCGTTGTACCAGTCCACGGGCAGCCAATAGGAAAGTTCCTCCATATCCGCAAAGGCTTTGTCGTTGTGGGGATCGATGTAGCGCAGGAAGTACCAGCTGGAACCCGCCCACTGCGGCATGGTATCGGTCTCCCGCCGGGCGGGCGCGCCGCAGCGGGGACAAATGGTATGGACCCACTCGCTGCAGGCCGCCAGGGGGGATTCCCCGTCATCCGTGGGCGCGAATTTTTTCACTTCGGGCAAGGTGAGGGGCAGCTGCTCGTAGGGCACGGGCACCCAGCCGCAGTGCTCGCAGGATACCAGGGGGATGGGCTCGCCCCAGTAGCGCTGGCGGGAGAAAACCCAGTCCCGCAGCTTGTAGTTGGTTTTCCTGTGGCCCAGGCCCTGTTCCACCAGCCAGTCGGTGATGGTGCGCTTGGCCTGGGGGACGGACAGCCCGTTCAGCAGGCCGGAATTCACCAGGATGCCCTCCTGGATGTCGGTGTAGGCGGCTTCCTGTACGTTGCCCCCGGATACGACCTCCACGATGGGCAGCCCGAATTTCTTGGCGAAAGCCCAGTCCCGTTCGTCGTGGGCGGGCACCGCCATGATGGCGCCGGTACCGTAGCCCATCAGCACGTAGTCGCTGACCCAGACCGGGATCTGGGCGCCGGTCGCCGGGTTCACCGCCCGGATGCCGTCGATCTCTATGCCGGTCTTGTCCTTGTTCATTTCGGTGCGCTCGAAATCGCTCTTGCGGGCCGCAGCCTCCCGGTAGGCGGACAGGGCCTGGTAATTCCCGATGACGGCCTTGTGGGTGTCGATGAGGGGATGTTCGGGGCTGATGACCATGTAGGTGGCGCCAAACAGGGTATCGGGGCGGGTGGTGTACACGGTGAGTTTTTCCCCGGTGCTCAGGGCAAAGTCCACCTCGGCGCCCTCGCTCCGGCCGATCCAGTTTTGTTGCTGCACCCTGACCTTTTCGATGAAATCCACTTCGTCCAGGCCGTCCAACAGTTTTTGGGCGTACTCGGTGATGCGCAGCATCCATTGGCTCTTGACCCGGCGCACCACTTCGCCGCCGCAGCGCTCGCACACGCCCCCGACGACTTCCTCGTTGGCCAGGCCGCACTTGCAGCTGGTGCACCAGTTCACCGGCATCTCCTGCTTGTAGGCCAGCCCGTGTTCAAAGAGCTTCAGGAAGATGAACTGGGTCCACTTGTAGTAGGCGGGATCCGTTGTATTGACCTCCCGGGTATAGTCGAAGGAAAAACCCAGGCGCTTCAGCTGTTTCCGGAAAAGATCTACATTCTGTTTGGTGACGATGGCGGGATGGATCCCCGTCTTGATGGCATAGTTTTCCGTGGGCAGCCCAAAGGCGTCGTAGCCAATGGGAAACAGCACGTTGTATCCCTCCATGCGGCGCTTCCGGGCGATGATGTCCATGGCGGTATTGCTGCGGGGATGCCCCACGTGCAGGCCCATGCCCGACGGATAGGGAAACTCGATCAGGGGATAGAATTTGGGCTTGTTGTGGGAGGCTTCCGCGTTGAAGGTGCCCTGTTCTTCCCAGTATTGCTGCCACTTGCGCTCGATGGTGGACGGATCATAGACGGGTATCGTTCTCATGTTGTGTTTCCCCCTGCAAACCAAATATTGACAAACAAACCGGGCGCGCCGACAAGCCCGCGCGCCCAGGCGGTGGACCGACAACCGTCCCGTTAGATCGGGACGTTCAACCCGTCAAGACTGCTTCTGACTGCCTGCAGCCACGCCACCAGCTCGTCCGCGAAGAAGGCGACGCCTGCAAAGGCGAGCAGGAGCGCCAGGACGATGAGGATGATCATGGCGATGGCATAGTTGCGCTTGCTGGGCTGCCTGGATTTACAAATCGAAACGATGAAAAAGATCAGGTTGACGACGGGGATGGCGGACAGGATCAACGTACCCATCCAATTCAGGACGGAGACCTCTCTTTTTCTTGGGTATTGGCCTGCTCCTTCACGCTCGCCGGCGGAGACCTCTCTCCTCCTTACATGCTGGACCTCGGACATTTGGAATGCTCCTTTCTGTATCGGACTGCTGCGTGCCCCTATTATACAGGATAGCGCCCGATTCGTCAAACGCAAAGTTGGCCGAAATCGTGGACGTACAGGTCGCACAGGGACAGGATTTCTTCTTTCAGGGGCGCCTGAATGGGTTCCGCCATGGCGAGTACCGTGAGCCCTGCCGTTTTGGCTCCCCGCATGGCGTAGGGAGCGTCGTCGAAGAGGGCACAGCGGGCGGGGGAAAGGCCCAGTTTCCCGGCGGCCAGGCGGTAAAAGGCCGGGTCCCCCTTGCCGATGTCCTCATCCCGTGCGGACAGGATAAATTCCATGTGTTCCAGGATGCCATGGCGCTCCAGGGCCGGCCGGGCTATTGCGGCGGGGGTGGCTGTGCCTACGCACATGCGCCTGCCCCG
>JAAYOH010000066.1 GCA_012520375.1 Clostridiales bacterium | reverse complement strand
GATGCCCGCCGCGTGGGCCTGGTTGATCTCCAGTTCCTTTGCCAGCCCTTCGGTCTTCCAGTGGCCGGGCATGGTGTCGTGCAGTTCGATCCACATGCCGTGCTCCTCTCCGCGGCGCATCCGCCGCATTAATCTCTAATTGAGATTATAGCACGACAAATAGGGGCTGTCAATAGCAATATGTGATTTTATAGAATTTAATTTCGGTTCGCGATGGTCGAACTACCGGAGCCCTGTTTCAAAGGAACAAACTCCTCGGGAAAATGTGCAAAATTTAACCCGCCCAAGGGGGGATTTGTGGTACAATACTTCGGTACTACGCACCCTTGCCGATGGAGCGGAGGTTGCCGCAAGGTCTTCGCTGCCGCGTGAAGCGAGGGGTGGAAAAAACAAGGAGGTATCCCAATGGCAGTCGTATCCATGAAGCAACTACTCGAAGCCGGCGTACACTTCGGTCACCAGACCCGTCGGTGGAACCCCAAGATGGCCCCGTACATCTTCACCGAGCGCAACGGGATCTACATCATCGACCTGCAGAAGACCGTACGCAAGATCGACGAGGCCTACATGTTCGTGCGCGACCTGGCCCTGGAGGGCAAATCCCTTTTGTTTGTGGGCACCAAGAAGCAGGCCCAGGAGTCCGTGGAGAGCGAAGCCAAGCGCTGCAACATGTTTTACGTGAACAACCGCTGGCTGGGCGGGACCCTCACCAACTTCCGCACCATCCGCACCCGCGTCGATCGCCTGAACGCCATCGACGCCATGGAGCGCAACGGCTCCTTCGACGTCCTGCCCAAGAAGGAAGTCATCAAGCTGTGCGCCGAGCGGGAAAAGCTGCTGAAGAACCTGGGGGGCATCCGGGAAATGAAAAAGCTCCCCGGCGCCGTGTTCATCGTGGACCCCCGCAAGGAGCGCATCGCCGTGGCGGAAGCCCGCATCCTGGGCATCCCCATCGTGGCCATCGTGGACACCAACTGCGACCCCGATGAGATCGACTACATCATCCCCGGCAACGACGACGCCATCCGCGCCGTCAAGCTGATCGCCGGCAAGATGGCCGACGCCGTGCTGGAAGGCCGCCAGGGCGAGCAGGAAAGCGACGAGGACATCGAAGAGGTCGCCGAATAAGGGCACCGGATACCATAAGGAGGACGATACCATGGCAGGAATCAGCGCAAAAGACGTAATGGAGCTTCGCGGCCGCACCGGCGCGGGCATGATGGATTGCAAAAAGGCCCTGGCCGCCACCGGCGGCGACATGGACAAGGCCATCGACTTCCTGCGGGAAAAGGGCCTGGCCGCCGCCGCCAAGAAACAGAGCCGCATCGCCGCCGAGGGCATCGTGGCCAGTTACCTGTGCAAGAAGCGCAACATCGGCGTCCTGGTGGAGGTAAACTGCGAGACCGACTTCGTGGCCAAGACCGACGAATTCGTGGAGATGTGCCGGACCATCGCCAAGCAGATCGTGCTGAGCGATCCCGCCGACGTGGACGCCCTGCTGGCCGCTCCCGTCGAGGGCAGCGCCGAGACCGTGGGCGACCTGTTGACCGCCAAAATCGCCAAGATCGGCGAGAAGATGGCCATCCGCCGCTTCGCCCGCTACGCCGCCGGCGAAGGCCTGGTGGACAGCTACATCCATATGGGCGGCAAGGTGGGCGTGCTGGTGGAAGCCGCCGGGCTGCCCGGCAGCGAAGAGGTGCTCGACGTGCTGCACGACGTCGCCCTGCAGATCGCCGCCGCTTCCCCCGTGGCCCCCGAGTACGTGAGCCGGGACCAGGTCAAGGCCGACCACCTGGAGCACGAGAAGGAGATCCTGATCGCCCAGGCCCGCAACGAGGGCAAGCCCGAGAACATCATCGAGAAGATGGTGACGGGGCGCATCAACAAGTTCTACCAGGAGGTCTGCCTGTTGGAGCAGCCCTTCGTGAAGGACGGGGACGTCAGCGTGGCCAAGATGCTCGAGCAGAAGGCCAAGGGCCTGAAGATCCTGCGCTTTACCCGCTACAAGATGGGGGAGGGCCTGGAGAAGAAGGTCAGCGACCTGGCCGCCGAGGTCGCCGAGCAGGCCGCCATGAAGAAGTAATATATAATGGAAGGGAACGCGGCAGCGTTCCCTTTTTCCTGCCCAAATACAGGAGGAGATATCATGTCGATCTACAAACGGATCATCCTCAAGCTCTCCGGCGAGACCCTGTCCCCCCCGGGGGGCGGCGCATGCTACGACCCGGACCGGGTGGCTGCGGCAGCCGACATGCTGGCGAGACTCCGGGACCTGGGGGTACAGACCGGGGTGGTGCTGGGGGGCGGCAACATCTGGCGGGGCCGATTCAGCCGGGACATGGACCCGGTGAACGCGGACCAGATGGGCATGCTGGCCACCGTCATGAACGCCCTGTGCCTTCAGGACGCCCTGGAGCGCCGGGGCGTGCCCTGCGCCGTGTTCTCCGCCCAGGAGATGAACCGCTTCACCAGGCTGTACACCGCCCGGGACGCCCGGGCTTGCCTGGAAGAGGGGGGCATCGCCCTCTTGTCCGGGGGCACCGGCAATCCCTTCTTCACCACGGACACCGGCGCGGCCCTGCGGGCGGCGGAACTGAAGGCCGACGCGGTGTTCAAGGGCACCACGGTGGACGGGGTATACGACGCGGACCCAAACAAGGATCCCAATGCCCGGCTGCTGCGGGACGTCAGCTACGCCGACTGCATCCGCCTGGGCCTGAGGGTGATGGACACCGCCGCCTTCCAGTTGTGCATGGAGCGGGGGGTACGGGTGATCCGGGTCTTCTCCATGGAGGACCTGGACAACGTACTGAAGGTGGCGGCGGGGGAACCCATCGGCTCCGTGGTTCACGCCTGAGATCTAAGGCAATCCCGCGCCGGGCGCCGGCCCGGGTTGATCCGGCAGGAGGAGGTACGCATGGCATATATATGGCCCATCGCCCTGGTCGTGGTTTCCAACATCCTGTACCAGATCTGCGCCAAGTCGGTGCCCGGGGACATGGACCCCTTCGCTTCCCTTACCGTCACCTATGGGGTGGGCGCCCTGCTCAGCGGCGCCATGTACTTCCTGCGCAGCCCCGGGGGCAACCTGCTGCAGGAGTATGCCAAGGTCAACTGGGCGCCAGTGCTGTTGGGCCTGGTGATCGTCGGGCTGGAAGTGGGCTTTATCTACGCCTACAAGGCGGGCTGGGCGGTGAGCACCGCCTCGGTGGTCCAGAGCGCCTTTCTGGCCCTGGCCCTGATCGCCGTGGGGGCGCTGCTGTACAAAGAGGCGGTCACCCCCAGCAAACTCGTCGGCATCGCTCTGTGCCTGGTGGGGCTGGTTTTTATCAACCGCTGAAAGGGGGCGGGGCTGCCGCATTCCCGGCGGCCCGGATACGATAAAGAAGACATCGCGAGGACCATGGGGTATAGGCTATGAGTGAGAACTACGACGTCGTGGTGGTGGGTGCGGGCCACGCGGGCTGCGAGGCGGCCCTGGCCTGCGCCCGGCTGGGGATGAAGACCCTGCTCACCACCATGAACCTGGACGCCCTGGCCATGCTGCCCTGCAACCCCTCCATCGGGGGCACCGCCAAGGGGCACCTGGTGCGGGAGGTGGACGCCCTGGGGGGCGAGATGGGCAGGGCCATCGACGACGCCATGATCCAGTCCCGGATGCTCAACACCGCCAAGGGCCCCGCGGTGCACTCCCTCCGGGCCCAGGCGGACAAGCGGGCTTACCAGCTGCGGATGCGCCGGGCCATAGACGGGGAGCCCCTGCTCACCCTGCGGCAGGCCGAGGTGTGCCGCGTCGAGACCGCGGGGGACCGGGTGGCGGCGGTACACACCACCACCGGGGCGAGGGTGCCCTGCCGGTGTGCCATCCTGTGCTCCGGGGTGTACCTGGACAGCCGCATCATCATCGGTGAATGTTCCTGGGCGGGAGGGCCCCAGGGGCTCATGTCCTCCAGGGGCCTGGGGGAGAGCCTGCGGGACCTGGGCTACGAACTGCGCCGCTTCAAGACCGGCACCCCCGCCCGGCTGGACGGGCGCACCATCGACTTTTCCGGGATGGAGGCCCAGCGCGGGGACGAGCCCGTGGTGCCCTTCTCCTTCCTGACGGATGCGCCCCTCGTCAACAAGGGCCTGTGCTGGCTCACCTATACCACCCCCGAGACCCACAAACTGATCCTGGACAATCTGCACCGGGCCCCCATGTATTCCGGCTCGATCCGGGGGACCGGCGCCCGGTACTGCCCCTCCATCGAGGACAAGGTGGTGCGCTTCAAAGACAAAGAGCGGCATCCCCTGTTCCTGGAACCCGAGGGGCTGGACAGCGTGGAGTGGTACATCCAGGGCATGTCCACCTCCATGCCCGAGGAGATCCAGCGGCAGATGTACCGCACCGTGCCCGGTTTTGAGAACGCCCGGGTGCTGCGCCTGGCCTACGCCATCGAATACGACTGCATCGACCCCACCACCCTGGAGGCCACCCTGGCCGCCAAATCCCTGAAGGGGCTGTACTTCGCCGGGCAGATTAACGGCACCTCGGGCTACGAGGAGGCCGCCGCCCAGGGGCTGTACGCGGCGATCAACGCCGTGCTGTACCTGAAGGGGGAGCCCCCCTTCCTGCTGACCCGGGCGGACGCCTACATCGGGGTATTGGTGGACGACCTGGTGACCAAGGGGACGGACGAGCCCTACCGGATGATGACCTCCCGGGCGGAGTACAGGCTGTTCCTGCGCCAGGACAACGCGGACCTGCGGCTGACGGAGGCGGGGTACAGATTGGGCCTGGCGGGGGAGGAGCGCCTGCGGCGCATGACGGAAAAACGGGCGGGCATCGAAAGGGCCCGGTGGATCCTGAAAGAGGCAAAGCTGGAGGCGGAGCTGAAAAAGCCGGAAATCACCCTGAAGTCCCTGATGGACCGGGCCCCCGGCCTGGGGGAGATCCCTGCGGGGGCCCTGGCCGAGGCGGAGACCTGTGTCAAATACGAGGGCTACCTGAAAAGGCAGCAGAGCCAGATCGAAGCCTTCCGGCGGGCGGAGGAGTTGCGGCTGCCCGCCCACGCGGACTACCTGAACATGCCCGGCATCCGCATCGAAGCCCGGCAGAAACTGGACCGGCAGCGGCCCGAAAACCTGGGCCAGGCTTCCCGCATCCCCGGGGTATCCCCCGGCGACATCCAGGTGCTGATGATCTGGCTGGAGAGGGAGCGGAGAAGGGAACGGCAGCCGTAAGGCCCGCCGAGCTTTTCCATCCCCGGGAGTTTTCTACGACTAAACCTCTGGTCGCATAAAATTAAATTTAACGCGATCGGCGCCCCTGGGCATTGACAGGGGCGCCCTCCTGTGGTTTAATATAAAGCGCCCGGAAGTTTAGTGCGACTGAACCGACGAAGAGGGGGAAACAACAAGTGGAGATCGGCGCGAAAATCAGGCAGCTCCGGCAGAGGCTGGGGTTGACGCAGACCGAGCTGGCGGACCGATGCGAGCTGAGCAAGGGCTTCATATCCCTTTTGGAGCGGGACAAGACCTCGCCCTCCATCGCCACCCTGGTGGACATCCTGGAGAGCCTGGGCACCAACCTGAACGCTTTTTTCAACGAGCAGCCCGACGCCAAGATCGTGTTCACCGAGGACGACATGTCCATCAAAGAGGACGAGGAGGGGCTGCGGGGCAGCATCAAATGGCTGGTTCCCAACGCCCAGAAGAACCACATGGAGCCCATCCTGATCGCCATGGCCCCGGGGGGACAGTCCGAGGAGCAGGGCCCCCACGAGGGAGAGGAATTCGGCTACGTGCTCCAGGGCCAGGTGACCCTGGTGCTGGGGGACAGGCGGATCCGGGCCCGGCGGGGCGAAAGTTTCTACTTCGAAGCTACGGAGCCCCACCAACTGATCAACACGGGGAAGACCCCCTGCAGGGTGCTGTGGGTGGCCTCGCCCCCTTCCTTCTAAGGCGCCTGAAACACAAAACAAAGGATAACGAGGTATACGTCCATGGTTGAGGATACCCGGCTGATCGAGCTGATCGGCGTCAGCAAGGAATTCGACGGCACGATGGCGCTGGACAATGTGAGCCTGTACATCCGAAAACGGGAATTCATCACCCTGCTGGGCCCTTCGGGCTGCGGCAAGACCACCCTGCTGCGCATCCTCGGGGGGTTTGAAATGCCTTCCCAGGGGCAGGTGCTCTTTGAGGGCAAAGACCTGCTCCCCATCCCCCCTTACAAGCGCCGCATCAACACGGTCTTTCAGAAGTACGCCCTCTTTCCCCACCTGAACGTGTACGACAACGTCGCCTTCGGGTTGAAGCTCAAAAAGCTGCCCGCCGCCGAGATCGGCGTCCGGGTGCGGCGCTTGCTGGAACTGGTGAAGATGACGGGCTACGAAAAGCGGGACGTGGAGCAATTGTCCGGCGGGCAGCAGCAGCGCGTCGCCATCGCCCGGGCCCTGGTCAACGAGCCCGAAGTGCTGCTTTTGGACGAACCCCTGGGGGCCCTGGACCTGAAGCTGCGCAAGGCCATGCAGCTGGAATTGAAGGCCATGCAGCAGCAGCTGGGCATCACCTTTGTCTACGTGACCCACGACCAGGAAGAGGCCCTGACCATGTCCGACACCATCGTGGTGATGAAAGACGGGCACATCCAGCAGGTGGGGGACTCCAAGCGCATCTACGACGAGCCCCAAAATGCCTTCGTGGCGGACTTCATCGGGGAGAGCAACATCCTGGACGGGGTCATGCTGGAGGACGAACTGGTCTCCTTCTGCGGCAAAAAATTCCCCTGTGTGGACAGCGGATTTGCCCCCAACGAGGCGGTGGACGTGGTGGTGCGCCCGGAAGACATCATGATCGTGGGGGAAGACGTGGGCATGCTGACGGGCCGGGTGGTCTCCCTGTTGTTCAAGGGCGTCCACTATGAGATGGTGGTGGAGGCGGGGGGCTTCCGCTGGAAGGTGCATTCCACCGCCATGCAGCCCGAGGGCAGCCGGGTGGGCATCTCCATCGTGCCCTTCAACATCCACATCATGCACAAGCAGTTGGAGCCGGACGCGGGGGAGGACGGGGCATGAAGCGCAGCGCATTTGCCGGGCCCTACGTGGTGTGGATGATCCTGTCCACCGTGGCGCCCCTGTTGTTCGTGGTGTATTTCGCCCTCACCGACCGGTCGGGGGCCTTTACCCTGGAGAACCTGGCCAAGTTTGTCGACCCCATCTACCTGGGGGTGCTGTGGCGCAGCCTGTACCTGGCCTTTTACTGCACCGTGATCTGCCTGTTGATCGGGTATCCGGCGGCTTATTTCCTGGCCAGCAAGGATTTTGCCCGAAACCAGGCCCTGTACGTGCTGATCCTGTTGCCCATGTGGATGAACTTCCTGCTGCGCACCTACGCCATGATGAGCGTGATCGAGGATACGGGCATGCTCAACAACTTCCTGAAGTGGCTGGGCCTTCAGCCCATGGAGATCATCGGCACCGAGGGCGCCGTGCTGCTGGGCATGGTGTACAACTTCGTCCCCTTCATGGTGCTGCCCATCCACACCGCCCTGAAGAAGATGAACGTGCGGCTCATCGAGGCGGCGGAGGACCTGGGCGCGCCCCCCGCCCAGGTGTTCTACCGGGTGGTGCTGCCCCTCTCCCTGCCCGGGATCGTCACGGGGATCACCATGGTGTTCATGCCCGCGGTCACCACCTTTGCCATCTCCCGGCTGCTGGGCAGCGGCAACTTTTTCCTGTTCGGGGACATCATCGAGCGGCAGTTCCTGGAAAGCAACGACTGGAACTTCGGCTCCGCCCTGTCCATGGTGATGGCGGTGCTGATCCTGATCTCCATGAGCCTTTTGAACCGGGTCGATCCCAAAAAGGAAGGAAGTGGCGCGTATTAACCTCAAGAAGTTTTTTAAGGGCACCTACCTGGGCCTGCTGCTGGCCTTCCTGTACCTGCCCATCGTGGTGATGATCGCGCTGTCCTTCAACCAGTCCAAGTCCCGGGCCAAGTGGGGGGGCTTCTCCTTCAAGTGGTACCTGAAACTGCTGGAGCGGGGGGAAATCCTGGACGCCCTGCGCCTGACCCTGGTCATCGCGGTGCTGGCCACCATCGTGGCCACGGTGCTGGGCACGTTGGCCGCCATCGGCATCCACGCCATGAAAAAGCGGCCCGCGGGCCTCATCATGAACATTTCCTACCTGCCCATGACCACCCCGGACATCGTCACCGGCGTCTCCCTGATGCTGATGTTCGTGTTCCTCCGGATACCCCTGGGGTTTTCCACCATGCTCATGGCCCACATCGCCTTCGATACCCCCTACGTGCTGTTTTCCGTGATGCCCAAGTTGAAACAGATGGACGTGAACCTGTATGAGGCGGCCCTGGACCTGGGCTGCACCCCCTTGCGGGCCATATACAAGGTCATCCTGCCCCAGATCATGCCGGGGGTGGTGACGGGGGCGCTGCTGGCCTTCACCATGTCCCTGGACGATTTCGTCATCAGCTACTTCACCAGCTCGGCCACCGAAAAGAACCTGTCCATGGTGGTCTACTCCGCGGCGCGGCGGGGCATCGAGCCCTCCATTTACGCCCTGTCCACCATCATGTTCCTGGTGGTGCTGGTGCTGCTGCTGATCATCAACAAGCGCTCCTCGCTGGAAAATGTTTCCTGAGGCGATACACAATCATCATTACAAATTGGAGGTATGTACCATGAAAAAGCTCGCGTTCCTTCTGGCTCTGATCTTCTCCCTGCTGCCCGCGGCAGCGCTGGCTGAGTACATCACGGTGTTCAACTGGTACGACTACATCGACGAGTCCGTCATCAGCGAATTCGAGAAGGAGACCGGCATCGAGGTCAAGTACGCCAACTTCACCACCAACGAGGAAATGTACGCCAAGCTGAGTACCGGGGCCGGGGAATACGACGTGATCTTCCCTTCCGATTATATCGTGGAGCGCATGCTGGCCAAGGGAGAGCTGGCGGAGCTCAACCTGGACAACATCCCCAACCGGTCTTACGTGATGGACTGGCTGCAGGCCCCCGCCTACGACCCCACCGGCGCCCATTCCGTCCCCTATATGTGGGGCACCGTGGGCATCCTGTACAACACCGACCTGGTGGACGTGGAAGTGAACAGCTGGCAGAACATCTTCGACCTGGAGCTGGCGGGGGAGAAGAGCGTGTTCATGCTGGACTCCATCCGGGACTCCCTGGGGGTGGCCCTGTGCTCCCTGGGCTATTCCCTGAACACCCGGGATGCGGAGGAGTTGGAAGCGGCCAAGCAGGTACTGATGAAGCAGCGGGCCGAAGGCATCGTCAAGGGCTACCTGGTGGACGAGACCAAGGACAAGATGATCTCCGGGGAGGCCGCCCTGGCGGTCATGTGGTCCGGCGATGCGGGCTACGCCATCATGGAGGGGGACGGCAACCTGGCGTACGTGGTGCCCGAGGAAGGCAGCAACGTGTGGATCGACGCCATGTGCATCCCCGCAGCCAGCCAGAAGCAGGAGCTGGCGGAGCAGTTCATCAACTTCCTGTGCCGCCCCGACGTCGCCGCCCGCAACCGGGAATACATCTACTACCACACCCCCATCCAGCAGGTGGCGGACGAAATGGACGAGGAAGAGAAGCAGAACCCCGCCTTCTTCGCCGACCAGGCCATCATCGACCGCTGCGAGTTCTTCCACGACATCGCGGATGAGATGGAGATGTACGACAGGATCTGGATGGAGATCCGGGGCTAAAGATCCATGGAAAGGGGGAGACCCATGAAAAAAATCATCATTTGCCTGCTGTTGGCCCTGCCCCTGTGCGCCGCAGCCTTTGCGGATGAGATGATGGTCCACATCACCTCCATCTGCCCCGATCCCAACCACGTGGGCACCCAGTGGGCCGCGGAGTACTACATCGGAGACCTTCGGGTGTACGACGGCTCCATCGTGGACCTGGACGTGGCAAAGTACGATCTGTATACCCTGATCGGCGATTACGACGCCAGCCCGGATACCGGATACGCCAAGGACATCCTGAACGTCACCGGGAGCCGCCTGGACAAGGGATTTTCCGTGGAGCAGTACCTCACGGTGAAGGAGGACCAGGGCAGATACCGGGATTACTGGTGCGAGTGGTATATCACCTATACCTTCGTCCCCATCGGCGGGGGCATCGCCCTGAACTGACGATAACGACAGGATCCCCATATGGCTGCCGCAGTCGCCGGACTGCGGCAGTCCTCCTTTGGCAGCGCAGAGGCGGCAAAGGACGGGAGGCATCATTTCCCGGGGACGGCGGGAGGAAGCGCGGCCCCGAAAGGGGTTTGGATGCCGGGCCGTTGGGCAGCGCTCTCCCCTTCGATATATCCGGCCCCCCGATGAGAGGGCATTTGTTACCCTGTGGCCGCTAAGTATTCGGAAAATATTAATAAAAGATTGATAAAGATATAATTTAGCGTTACTGCCGTAATTCATTCAAAAATGATTGACAAGCCCGCCATGCGGTGTTAGAATATGGCATCGACGTAAAGAAATTTGTTCGGGGAAAGGAGGGCAGACCGCGGCATCTTCCTGTTGGGAAACGTTTAGAATGGAGGGAATCGTATGACGCTTTTAATCGTTGGTCTGCTCATCCTGGTTGTGGGCGGATGGGCATACGGAAAATACTGTGAGAAGCAGTTTG
>JAAYOH010000065.1 GCA_012520375.1 Clostridiales bacterium | reverse complement strand
GGAGGGGATCGGATGCCAACGGCCATTGTCTACTATTCAAAGCATCATGGAAACACGAAAAAGCTGCTGGACGCCATTGCCGAAAAAGAAGAGGTGACCTTGATCGACGCAGCAATCCAGCCCACAGCCGACCTGTCCCTGTATGAACGCATCGGTTTTGCTTCCGGCATATACTTCGGCAGCTTTGCCAGGCAGGTCCTGGCTTTCGCGGAAGCGAACCTGCCGGAGGGGAAGGACGTGTTCTACCTCTATACCCACGGCGCGCCGGGGGGCAGTTTCCTGAAAGCCATTCGGGAAATTGTAAAAAGAAAGGGCTGCAACGAGCTGGGGGCATACCATTGCCGGGGATTTGATACCTTTGGCCCCTTCAAACTGGTGGGCGGCATTGCCAAGGGGCACCCGACGGAGGAAGAGATCAAAGGCGCGGTAACCTTTTATCAGGAACTACAGAGGAGGAACAAACAATGAAAGAGCGCATCCATGCATTCGATTACGCGGCCGAGATCACCAAAGCGCTGCCGGAAGGAATCCTGCTCAACACCAACGGGGACAAGTTCAACAGCATGGTGATCGGCTGGGGGCACCTGGGGGTGATCTGGGGCATGCCTACCTTTACCGTTTACGTGCGCCAGAGCCGCTATACCAAAAAGCAGCTGGACAAAACAGGGGAATTTACCATCTCCGTGCCTTTGGCCGGAAAACTCAGCCAAGAGGTGTTCCAGGTCTGCGGAACACAGTCGGGACGGGATGTGGACAAAGAAAAGGCCGCATGCCTGACATTGGCGGATGCGGAGCAGATCCATACCCCCGGCATCCAAGAGGTGCCGTTGACGCTGGAATGCAAGGTTTTGTACCGGCAGGACCAGGTACTGGCCGACATCCCGGACGCGGTGCGGCAGCGTTATTACAGCAGGGGAACCGATGCAGGGGATCACCACACCGCCTACATCGGGCAGATCGTGAGCGCCTATATCATCAGGGGGGCCTGAGCCATGCTGCGTTGTCGCCTCGTACCAACCTTTGTACGTGGCTGATGCTCCAAGCAGCCCCCGGATCGACCCGTGAAGGAAAGGGAGGGCGCGAGGCGAGGCTCCGGTGAACTCGTCCCCTGAGCAACATGCTCTAACAACGGCGCTCCCGGCGGCTGTTATACCGCGCGGGAGCGCCGTTGTTAGAGCATTCTGGTCGATGTCCAGTTTCATGACAGTCCCAGTATCAAGACACAGCCGGGAAACGTACGTGGCGGAGCCGTTCAGGCGCATCCCCGCGTCGATGGCGTTGGAGCCGCCTGCGCCAAGGGGCTTGAAGCGCAGGGTATCCTGATCCCGGCGGCGCCCTATGCGGGGCGCTCAATCGGTTTTCGCCGCCTGTACACACTCGGCGGTATAGGCATAGCTCCCGCCGTTGGGGAAGGTGGTGACGATGTCTAGGGTCAGGATACCGCCTTCCAGCGCCCAGGTCCCTTCACAGCTGCCGAGTTGGCTGTCGTCGGTGTTCACGGAAAAGCGATTCCCGTCCCGGGAGAGCATGAAGGGGTTGCTCTCGTAGTAGCCGGACTGGTGGAAGGTGTATTCGCCGGAGCCGTCGGCGCCGATGGTGATGGTGAGGTCTATGGAGGGCCCGCCGTTTTTGGGCGTACCCGTACCATGCCACTCGCCAACGATTTCAGGAGGAATGCCCGCTGCAACGGCCTGGTCCGACCCCGCGTCATCGCTCCCCGTTGGAGCGTCGGCCTGCCAGATCAGAACCTCATCCTCAGCTTCGTCGTAGGGGTCCATCCAGATCTCGTCCGGAAGCTCGCCCCGTTCGAAGTTGAAGGTGAAAGGGCCGCCTACGATGGCGTTGACGTCGTCGGCGCGGATCGCCTCGTCGCCGAAGTGGGCTATGGGCCAGGCGGCGATCATCCAGCCGTTTGCGCCCATGCGCAGTGTTTCGCCGAAACCTTCGACGGTCACGGTCAGTTTGCCCTCCGCGATTTCGACGCCGGTCAGGGTCAGGTGGTAGGTTGCACCCTCCATCACCACGTCCACGGAGCCGTCGGCGGCCAGGGCAGGGGAAGCGAGGAGCAGGAGAAGTACCAGCAGCATGGAAACCAGTTTGTTCATGATGGAAACCTCCTCTTTTTTGTCTTTGTGTTGGGAAGGATTTGGCATGGCGCGGGGAAGGGGGCGAGCTTTTGTGCCGTGTGGGGGGACATCACATGCGGGCCATCTGATCAAGCTGAACGGTTTTCAAACCGGCAACAGGCCCCTCATGGTTTCAACGAGGTGATTGTAGGAGTTTTTGCCGCTTTTGTCAACCAAAAATTTTTTCAAAAACGCTGCGCATTTCCCTTCGCCTTGCCGCCGGGAACCCCATTTGCGGCGTTTCCGGGCTTGCCAACATCCGCAGTTTATGATACAATCAAAGTATCCAATCATCACAGGAGGTTATCATCATGAAGAAACTCGTTTCCCTTTTCATCGCCCTGGCGCTCATCCTGTCTGTCTCCGGGGCCTTTGCCCAGGGGCTGACCATCGGCTACAGCACCAAGACCATCACCAACGACGCTTTCCAGCTCAGCCTGCACGACGCAGTCAAGGCTGCCGTTGAGGCCAACGGCGACACCTTTGTGGCCGTGCTGGCGGAGAGCCAGACCGCCGTGGCCACCCAGGTCAGCCAGATCGAAGACCTGATCAACCAGGGCGTGGACGGCCTGGTGCTCAACCCCATGGACTCCAACGCCTGCATCCAGGTGCTGGAGAAGGCCAAGGCTGCCGGCATCCCCGTGGTGCTGGTGGACCAGGGCGTGGAAGCCGGCCATGAAGACCTGTACGTCACCTTCATCTCCACCGACAACCTGGCCGGCGGCACCTCCGCAGGCGTGCGCATGGCGGAAGAATTGAAGGGCGAAGGCAACGTCATCATCGTCCGGGGCGCCAACGGCTCCCAGGCGGGGGACGACCGTGCCGACGGCTTCAAGGCGGGCATCGAAGGCACCGGCCTGGTGCTCATCAACGAGCAGCCCGGCGACTGGGTGGTGGACAAGGCCATGCAGGTCACCGAAAACATGATCCAGGCCAACCCCGACATCGACGGCATCTTCTGCTGCTCCGACAACATGCTCCCCGGCATCCTCCAGGCCCTGAAGAACAACGACCTGGAAGGCGTGACCATCATCTCCTTCGACGGCAGCGCCGCCGGTGTGGACATGATCAAGGCGGGGGACGTGCTGGGCACCGTCGCCCAGTTCCCCGACAAAATCGGCGCCTGGGGCGTGGAGTACCTGATGAAGGCCATCAACGGCGAGGCCGAAGGCGTGGAATCCTTCATCGACGCGGGCACCATGATCATCGACGCCTCCAACGCGGGCTGATCCCGTACCGTATCTCAGGGGGAGCGGCTTGGTCCGCTCCCCTTCGTATCATTGGACGAGTAGGGGGAATGGCCCATGCATCCGGCGAAAAAGTACAGGCCGGCACTGACAGCCCTGGCGGTGGTTGCCGCCTTTCTCATCGGCGGCTCTTTCGTGCCCAATTTCCTGAATCCAGCCAACTTCCTGAACGTCATCCGGCAGTGTTCCATCATTGCGATCTGTGCCGTGGGGGTCACCCAGGTGATCGTCATCAAGGGCATCGACCTGTCGGTGGGGGGCAACGTCACGTTCTGCGGCATGCTGGCAGGGTTGCTGCTGGGAAGGGGCGTGCCCGTGCCCATCGCCATCCTGGCGGCCCTTGCGGCGGGCACAGCGATCGGCCTGGTTTCCGGGGCGCTCCACGCCTATCTGGAGGTGCCTGCATTTGTCGCTACCCTGGTCATCGGGCAGATCACCCAGGGCGCGGCGTATCTCTTCAACAACGGCCGTTCCTTCGGCAGCTTCCCGCCTGCCTTCGTCTTTTTGGGCAACGGCAGTTTGCTGGGGGTGCCCGTTTCCGATTATATCATGGTAATCTTCGTCCTGGCCGGGGTTTTTGTCACCACCAAACTGCCCATCGGCACCCGCATTTACGGGTTGGGGGGCAACGAGCAGGTGCTGAAGAACTCCGGCATCGACACGGCCAAAATAAAGCTCTTCGTCTTTGCGGTTTCGGGCTTTTGCGCGGCTTCGGCGGGGGTGCTGCTGGCCGCCCAATTGGACACCGCCCATCCCACCCAGGGGGAACCGTACCAGCTGGACGCCATTGCCGCCTGTATCATCGGGGGCGTGAGCATGGCGGGGGGCGAGGGCAAGGTCATCATGTCCATGGTAGGCGCCCTGATCATCCAATCCATCCGCAACATCCTGAACCTGCTGGCGGTACATTCGTTCTACCAGAACATCCTGGTGGGCGTGATCATCATCGGCGTGGTGGCCATTTCCATGATGACCCGGGCGCGCCGCGCCAACAAGACAGCGCAGTTTGCAGCCGCCGATGCCGGCGCGCTGAAGCCATAAGAAAGGGGGCGCGATCATGCAGAAAAAAGATACCCTTGAAACGGGCTGGACGCGCTTCCTGAAAGAACACGGCAGCATTATCTTCTTTGCCGTCCTCTTCCTGGCCGCCTCCCTCTTTGTGAACAACTTCTTCACGGTGCGGAACGTCTTCACCGTCATCAAGCAGGCCGCCGTTCCCCTGGTCGCCTGCATGGGGCTGATGCTCATCCTGACCACGGGGGGCATCGACCTGTCCCTGGGCTACACCCTGGGCCTGTGCTCGGTGCTGCTGGGTATGATGACCAAGCGCTACGGTTTTCCGGCCTGGACCGCCATCCCCCTCACCCTGTGCGTGGGGGCCGCGGTGGGCCTGCTGAACGGCTCCATCGTCCAGTTCCTGAAGGTGCCCGCCTTCATCGCCACCCTGGGTTCGGGCTACGTATTGTTCGGCATCGCCCAGATCTTTGGCAAGGGGGACGCTTTCTACCAGTTGCCCGGGGATCTTTTGGCCTTTGGCACCGCCCGCCCCTTAAGCGGGCTGATGGACAAGCTGCCGGAGGGGGCCGGGGGCAACCTTTTCCTGGACCAGTTTTTCAAGCTGCCCGCCTATGTGTATATCGCGGCGCTGGTGGCCGTGATCATCTTCTTCCTGCGGCACAAGACCACCTACGGGCGCAGCCTGTCCGCCTTCGGATTCAATGCCGCCACCGCCCGGCTGTCGGGCATCCGCACCGCCCGGCTGCACGTGCTGACCTACGTGATCTCGTCTACCCTGGTGGCCCTGGCCGCCGTGCTGCTCACCATCCGGGTGGACTGCGCCCAGAGCAACCTGGGGGGGTCCAACTACACCTTCGAGATCGTCACCGCTGCGGTGGTGGGGGGCACTTCCCTGTTCGGCGGGGTATCCAGCGTGGTGAACTGTATTTTCGGGGTGCTGGTGACCAAGACCCTGGAGAACGTGGTGAACCTGCTGGCCATCAACATCTACCTGTTCCAGCCCCTCATGGGCCTGGTCATCCTGCTGGCCATCGTGCTGGAAGCCTTCAAGAATCGCAAGCTGTAAAAGAGGAGGGACGGCCATGGCACTGCTCGAAATGAAGGGCATCACCAAGTATATATTCGACAGTTACGGCGTTGCCATCCGCAATACCACCGTAAAGATCCTGGACAAGGTGGATTTTTCCCTGGAAAAGGGGGAGGTCCACATCCTGGTGGGGGAGAACGGGGCGGGTAAGTCCACCCTGATGAAAGTGCTGGGGGGCCTGATCCCGCCGGACGAGGGGGAGATCCTGCTGGATGGCAAGCCGGTGCGGCCCCGGAGCGCCCGGGACGCCCTGGACCTGGGCATCGGTTTCATCCACCAGGAGTTGAACCTGTGCGGCAACCTGTCAGTGCGGGACAACATCTTCATGGGCCGGGAGCTGACCCACAAGGGCATGAAGGACGGCAAGGAGATGCGCCGGCGCTCGGAAGAACTGCTGAAGGAGATGGGGGTGAACATCGACCCGGACACCCTGGTGAAAAACCTGTCCACCGCCCAGCAGCAGATCATCGAGATCGCCAAGGTGTTCTCCTACGACTGCCGCATCATCATCATGGACGAGCCCACCAGTTCCCTCACCAAGACGGAGATCGACATCCTGTTCCGCCTGATCCACCGGCTGAAGGCCCAAGGGGTGTCCATCATCTACATCTCCCACCGGCTGGAGGAATTCGAGCGGGTGGGGGACCGGCTGTCGGTGCTGCGGGATGGCCAGTACATCGGCACCCTGGAAAAAGAGGCGTTCCATGTGGACCGCATCGTGTCCATGATGGTGGGCCGGGCCCTGGGCGCCATGTACGAAAACACCCACGTCCCCGGCGGCGAAAGGGTGCTGGAGGTGCGGGCCCTGCGGCTGGAGCCCCACACCGCGCCCATCTCCCTCCACGTGAACCGGGGAGAGATCGTGGGCATTGGCGGGCTGGTGGGCGCCGGGCGCACAGAACTCGCCAAGTCCATCTTCGGGTACCGGAAGAGTTTTGGGGGGCAGGTCCTGTACAACGGAAACCCCTTGAAAAAGCTGGACCCGGCGCTGCTCATCCGGGCGGGGATCATCTACCTCACCGAGGACCGGAAGACCGAGGGGCTGATCCTGGACATGGGCATTCGCCAGAACATCTCCCTGGCCTCCCTCTTCCGCCTGTTCCCCCGGCTGTTCATGTTCGGACACAAGGAAGAGGAACTGGCCCGAGACATGGTGGGCCGGCTGAACGTGGTGTGCAACGCCCTGGAGCAGACCGCCCGCACCCTGTCGGGGGGCAACCAGCAAAAGGTGGTGCTGGGCAAATGCCTGGCCACCCAACCCAAACTGCTGATCCTGGACGAGCCCACCCGGGGCATCGACGTGGGCGCCAAGGCGGAGATTTACCACATGATCGACACCATCGCCCGGTCCGGGGTCGCGGTGCTGATGATCTCCTCGGATATGCCGGAACTGATCGGCATGTCGGATCGGATCTATGTGATGCGGGAGGGCGCCATCGTAGTCGAAATTACCGAAAAGGCCGAGATGCAGCAGGAGACCATTCTGGAGCACACCATCGGCAGAACTGGGGGCGTGGCATAGGGAGGGAGACAAAAAGCCTCCGGGGCGGTCCCGGGGGCTTTTTCTATCTGACAGGATGGATCACATGGTCCCTTGGGAACCGGGGTTTCAGGCGGCACATCCAAAAACAAAAAATCACGCTGTGAAATAACTTGACAAGAAATAATGAAACCTGTTACAATGGTGGAGACATGAGGCCTGCGGCGAGCCCCGGGAGGGCGCTGCGGCGGGGAAGAATATCGGCAAGGAGGAACAGAAATGAAGCGGATCATGGGTATTTTGTTGGCATGCCTCATGCTCTTTGGCATGACGGGAGGGGCGTTGGCGGAGGTCTACACCGGCACGGCCATGGGCTTTGGCGGCGAGGTGAGCGTCAGCGTGACGATGGACGGGAACGGCATAACGGGCATAGCGATCGCAGGGGAGAATGAGACCCCCGGCATTGGAGAGCGCGCCGTGGCGGAGATGCCCGGGCGGATCCTGGCGGGGCAACTGGACGGGATCAGCGGCTGCACCGTCACTTCCAATGCGGTGCTGGAGGCGTTGGAAAACGCACTGGCGGCGGCCGGCGGCCAAGGGGAACTCCCCGCCCTGAAGATGGCGGCGGGCAGGTATGAGGCGGAGGCCATGGGCTATTCCCGCACCCGCCCCGTGAAGGTGGAGGTTGCCGTTACGGAGGATGCCATCAGCCAGATCTCCGTGGTGAGCCACAAGGAAAACGAGGGCATCCTTGAGTCCGTGGTGGAGCTGCTGATCCCCCGGATGGTGGAGCGGCAGTCCCTGACCGTGGACGCCATCTGCGGCGCCACCGCCTCCAGCGGTGCGGTGAAGGCGGCAGTGGAAGCCTGCGTGCGGGAAGCCCTTCATGCGGCGGGCAGCGACGAAGCGGCGGTGAAGCATTTCCACAAGGCCTACGCCCCCGAACCGAAAGAAGAGAGGATCAGCGTGGATGTGCTGGTGGTGGGCATGGGCGCCGCAGGTTCCGCTGCGGCGATGATGGCGGCAGATACCCAGAAGAACGAGGGGATGGAGGTCAGCGTGCTGGCCCTCGACAAGGCCGGGAAGTTCGGCGGGACGGGCTGCAACACCTCGGTGATGCTCAGCTTTGACTCTGCCGTGACGGAAGCCTTCTTCAACGACGGCGAGCATTATTTCGACAAGGCCCATGCGGACCAGGAGCTGCGCGGGGCCGTGGCCCTGAACGACTTCCAGGAACTGGGCTGGCAGAAGATCCTGAACGAGTCCGGCGAGATGCTGGACTGGCTCATCAGCCACGGTTTCTACTTCGGCCCCGCCAAGCCCGGCCTGGCCGGCTCCTATCCCGTCACGGTGGAGTACACCGGCGGCCCCGGCGAAGCGGCCCTGGGGGTCACCTACGGCTACTACAAGCGGATGATGGAAGACTTCGAATCCCTGGGCGGGCAGTACCTGCTGGAGACCGAAGCCACCGCCCTGTTGCGGGACGAAGAGGGCAAGGTGTGCGGCGTGGAAGCCTACAATGCGGTGACCGGCACCAGGTACACCATCGACGCCAAGGCGGTCATCCTGGCCACCGGCGGCTTCGGCGCCAACGACGCCATGGAGGAGGCCCTGTACGAGGGACATCAGACCGGCGCCTACCGCCACGATATCAGCATGATGCAAAACGACGGCAAGATGATCGCCTCCGCCATCGAACTGGGGGCTGCCACGGCGGGCCTGGAAGACTGCCTGAACGGCGTGATCTGGAACATCGGCATCCCCAACCGCCTCACCGGCCATGAGATCATCTGGGAAGAGGGCAGCTACGACCTCTTCCGGGACGATACCGGGGCCTGGTCCTTCGCGGACATCCCCGAGATGATGGTGAACGACTGGGACGGCGTGTTCCTGAACCCGGAAGGCAGGCGCTTCGTCAATGAGGCGGGGGTCTGGGCGGGCAAACACAACAACGGTTCCCTTTACTACACCCTGTGGAGCAAGGACCTGCTGGATCATGTGGACGCCAACGGCTTTAGCGTCAATTTCAGCGGGAACTTCCTGACCACCAGTTCCATGACCGCCGGCGTCTTCCCCCTGATGACCGGGGTGAAGGACATGGGCGCCGACCTCTACGGCCTCATGGAGGAGTGCGTGGATACCGGCAACGCCCTGAAGGCGGACAGCCTGGAGGAATTGGCTGTCCTGGCGGGGATGGATCCCGCCGTGCTGCAGGAGACCGTGGAGCGCTACAACGCCGCCTGTGAAGCCGGGGTGGATGAGGACTTTGGCAAGGAGCCGCCCTTCCTGCACAGCCTGGGCCAGGAGGGCCCCTGGTACCTGCTCAAGGCCATGCCCCGGGCGTACTCTTCCGGCGGCGGCCTGCTGGTGAATGAACAGCTGCAGGTCATGAGCGCGGCGGATGAGAGAATTGCCCTGGAGGGCCTCTTCGCCGCGGGCACGGACTGCCTGGGCGCCACGCCTCCCTTCTTCTACGGCGGCGAATACCTGAGCTGGTCCTTCGTGTCCGGCCGGGGCGCCGGCGAAGCGGCAGCCCGGTTTGCGGCGGGCCACGACATGACGGCGGACGGCGGAAACGGCAGTGTGGATTATCTGGCTTACGTACAGGAGCACGGCATGAGCGACGGCAGCTTCGTGGAGGGCAGCGCCCCCACGGAATTGCTGCGGCCTGCGGGATAAAAGCCGGAAGCGGGCCGGCAAGGTGCCGCGACCGACGCTTTTCCATTCGACCCAAGAAGACCGGGGCCCGGGAACGGGCCCGGGTCTTCTTTTTCTTCGTCCGCGCAATGGCAGCCGCCCTTGCGCAGTTTTCTGTGGGCCATAAGCAAGCCATTCCACAAACCCCTGGCCGGGAGATTTCCCACAACACATGGAACGGACGGCGATGCGTCCGATGCTGCCGAGGGTCGTTCGGATGGAAAAACAGACCTTCCGGGCACAGGAAAGGGGCTGTAACAAAAGCCCTGAAACAAGATCGTCACGGGAGAAATTCCGTGGCGATTTTGTATATGAAGGGAAGCATAAAAATGGTATAATAGACTTGGTAAAAAAACAAGATAAGGACGAGGG
>JAAYOH010000064.1 GCA_012520375.1 Clostridiales bacterium | reverse complement strand
GCGTCGCAGCCCCGGTCCGCCAGGCAGTACTCATTATAGCGGGTGTAAGGCCGGGGCGTGGGCTCCAGCCGCAGGGCGGCGATGGCCGAGCCGTAGCGCATGGCCTTGCCCAGGGGGGAGATCAGCCCGTCGCACAGGCCGAAGGTGCCCAGGCCGCACAGGTAGGCGGTGTGCCGCTCGCTCCAGTTGGAGGCCAGGCCGTACCGGGAGGACTTTTCCCACCGGAAATCGGGATGGGCCATGGGGGCCACCGCGGGGATCCCCTGACCGTCCAGCCAATCCTCCAGCCGGCGGGCCATGGCCCGCTGAAAGGCCTCGCCATAGGTGCGGTTCAGCGCCCACCGATGGGAGGGGTACAGGGTTTCCGCGGCGTTGGTCTCCCGGGAATGCCCTGTCTGGGGAAAGCCCCAGCTGATCAGGCTGAGGGCTTTCGGATCAAAGTCCCGCCCGTATTTCAGGGTCAGCCAGTCCCCGGGCAGCCGGTAAAAGGGCCCGATGTCCCGGCGGAATTCCGCCAGCAGGGGATCGTCGCCCCGGCCAAAACCCACGATGGGGGTGCCAAAGGCAGGCTCTTCAAACACCGGGATCCTGTTTTCCGCTCCCTCCGCCGCCTTCAGGATCCACGCCTCGATGGTTTCACGCTTCATGGCCCTCCCCCTTTTCGTTTCGGTTTGCCCATATGGCGCCCAAAAAAGCAGGAAGGGCGCCGGCGCCCTTCCCGCAAACGCTACGCTTCCGTCTCTGCTGCCACTCCGTTTATGATGGCCTCGAATCCGGCCCGGTCCAGCTTTTCGTGCCGGATCAGCGCTTCCGCCACCGCTTCCAGCTGCTGCCTGTGCGCCTCCAGGATGCCGGTGGCCCGGTCGTTGCATTCCTGCAGCAGGGCCCGGATCTCCTCGTCCACCTGGGCGTTCACCGCCTCGGAAAAGTTGGAGCGGGGCTGGGAGAAATCCCTGCCCAGGAAGACCTCGTGGTCGCCCCCCAGGAAGATGGGGCCCAGCTTTTCGCTCATGCCGTACACGGTGACCATGTCCCGGGCCATTTTGGTGGCCCGCTTGATGTCGCTGGTGGAGCCGGTGGATACGTCCCCCAGCACCAGCCTCTCGGCGCAGTGGCCCCCCAGCAGCCCGGTCATCTGGGCTTTCAGCCGGGTAGAGGACACGTAGTTGATCTCCTCCTCCGGCAGGTACATGGTGTAGCCCCCCGCTCCCTTGGTCCGGGGGATGATGGAGATTTCGTGTACCCGGTCGCACTCGGGGATGTGGTGCATGACCACCGCATGCCCGGCCTCGTGATAGGCCACCAGGCGCTTGTCCTGGTCGGTAACGCGATGGCTCTTCTTTTCGGCCCCCGCGCTGACCTTGGTGATCGCCTCCTCCAGCGCCTCCATGGAGATGGTCGTTTCCCCTGTGCGGGCCGCGAGGATGGCCGCCTCGTTCATCACGTTTTCCAGGTCGGCACCGGTGAAGTAAGGGGTTCTGAGGGCCAGCACCCCAAGGTCCGCCTCCTCCGCCAGGGGCTTGCCCCGGCTGTGCACCTTCAGGATCTCTTCCCGGCCCTTGACGTCCGGGTAATTCACGGTGATCTGCCGGTCAAAGCGGCCCGGCCGCAGCAGCGCGGGATCCAGGATGTCCGCCCGGTTGGTAGCGGCCATGACGATCACGCCCTCGTTGTGGGAAAAGCCGTCCATCTCCACCAACAGCTGGTTCAGGGTCTGCTCCCGCTCGTCGTGGCCGCCGCCCAGGCCTGCGCCCCGCTGGCGGCCCACCGCGTCGATCTCGTCGATGAACACGATGGCGGGCAGCGATTTCTTGGCCTGTTCAAAGAGGTCCCGTACCCGGGACGCGCCCACGCCCACGAACATCTCCACGAAATCCGAGCCGGAAATGGTGAAGAAGGGGACGCCGGCCTCCCCGGCCACCGCCCGGGCCAGCAGGGTCTTTCCGGTGCCGGGAGGGCCCACTAGCAACACGCCCTTGGGGATCCGGGCGCCCAGGCTGGTAAACCGTTTGGGATTTTTCAGGAACTCTACGATCTCCCGCAGTTCTTCCTTCTCTTCCTCCGCCCCCGCCACGTCCTGAAAGGTCACTTTGTGGGTTTTGGGGTCGGTGATCCGGGCCCGGCTCTTGCCGAAGGTCATCATGCCGCTCTTGCCCGCGTTGGCCTGCTGCCGCATGATGAAGGACCACAGGAACACGAAGAGCAAAAGGGGCAGGAGCAGCGGCAGCCACTCCATCCACCAGGGCGTCCCATCGGGCTGCAAGATGCTTAAGGTAAACGTGTAATCCTTTGGGGTGACCTGGTCGATCGCCACCCCCAGGCGCTGGGCGTACAGCGCGTTGATGTCCCTGTGGAAGCCGTCGATGGAGGGCAGCCTGCAGCGTACGTCATAGCGCTCGCCAAACTCGCCCTCGGGGATCGCGCTTTCCGTTAGCCTGCCGGTGAGCTCCAGGCCCTTGACGTGGACGTTGGCGATGCCGTCCTGTCCGATCAGGGTGAGCAGTTCGGAATACTGCAGTTCCCGCACGTTGTCCTTGGGGCGGAAGCCCGTCATGTTGACAATGGCCAGGATGATCAAGGGGAGAAGCACATACAGGAGCATCCCCCGGAATTTTCTTGCGTTGTGATTCAATATCGTTTTCCCTTCCCGCCGCTTGGGTAACGGCGCAGTTCATCTTGGGGGTCAGCCCCCGTATATCTCGGGCTTCAGCACCCCGATCAGGGGGATCTCCCGGTAATGCTCCGCATAGTCCAGGCCGTACCCCACCACGAATTCGTCCGGGATCTGGAAGCCGCAGTAGTCCACTTCGATGGGGCAGCGGCGGCGCTCCGGCTTGTCCAGCAGCACGCAGATCTTCAGGGTCTTGGCGCCCCGGGACCTCAGGTTCTCCTTCAGGAAGGACAGGGACATGCCGCTGTCCACGATATCCTCCACGATGATCACGTTCTTGTCGGTGATATCTTTGTCCAGGTCCTTCAGGATGCGCACCACCCCCGAGGTCTTGGTGGCGCTGCCATAGCTGGAGATGGCCATGAAATCGATGGCCACGGGCAGCTTGATCTCCCGCATCAGGTCGGCGAAAAAAACCACCGCCCCCTTCAGGATGCCCACCAGTACGACTTCCTCGTCTTCGAAATCCCGGGAGATCATCTCGCCCAGTTCCCGTACCCGCCGTCTGATCTGTTCTTCCGTGTACAGCACCTTGGCCAAATCCTGGTGTATCTGGCTAGCTTTCATGGGTCAACTCCTCCCTTTCCCATTCAAGGCGGAATGTCTCCGCCGTATTGTCGCCAATGGCGGCCTGTTGGGACAGCGCCACCCCCACCGCCCACAGGACCCTGTCCCCCCGGGCGAGCAGGGGCACCCAGTCCCGCAAGGGCCGGGGCACCTTTTTGTCGATCATGAGGTCGGACAGTTTGCGGGTCCCCGGCGCCCCCAGGGGCTGTATCCTGTCCCCGGGCCGGCGGGTCCGAAGCTCTGCTCCCGCAAGGGCTTCCCCGTCCACCGCCTGGACCAGGGGATCGTCCCCAAGGGGCCCCCCTGTCCAGGGCGCGACCAGGATCCGGCCCAGCCCGGGCAGCGCCGCGCCATCCGCCAAGGGCTGCGGCGGCGGAGGCGCAGGCTCCCCTTCGATGCGGTACAGGCGGCTGCCCCAACGCTCAAAGCGGTTTTTGCCCAGGACCAGCGCCCCCGCCTCTTTGTCGTACAGGTCGCACAACCCCTCGCTCCCCCTGTAGTCCGTCCCCGCCCACAAGGCCAGCGCCAGCCTCTTCAGGGCGGGATGCAGGGGCTGCACCTCGATGGAAGCGCCGAAAGGCTCCTTCCTCTGGCGCGCCTGCAGGAAGGCTTCCGCCTGTCCCCGGAGATAGTCGTCCGCTTCCTCGGCCAGCCGGGCGAAGCGGGCCAGGGCCTCTTCGCAGCCCGGGTACAGCGCCTTCAGCCCGGGGAGAAACCGCAGCCGGAGGGCGTTCCGGGGATTGTCCGGGGCAAAATTTGTGGAGTCCCTGCGGTAGGACTGGCCCAGCTCCGCAAGGTACGCCAAAATTTCCTCCTTGCCCACATGGAGCAGGGGCCTGCAAAAGGGGTGGGCCCGGGCGCGCATGCCCCCGGCCCCCCGCAGCCCGCAGCCCCGCAGCAGGTGCATCAGCAAGGTCTCCGCCTGGTCCCCCCGGTGGTGCCCGGTGGCAATCACGTCGGCGCCCAACTGCTCCATGGCCCGGATCAGGAAGGCGCGCCGGGTCTCCCGGGCCTGGGTTTCGAGGCCCCGTCTCCCCGCCCGGGCCAGGGCGGGCACATCCACCCGTTCGCTCAGCAGGGGCACCCCGTGGTCCCGGCACAGCGCCTCCACAAAGGCCCGGTCACCCCGGGCTTCTTCCCCCCGGATGCCGTGGTCCAGGTGCGCGGCGCACAGGCCGATCTCCCCCGCATCCCTGAGCCCGACGAGCAGGCGCAGCAGGCATACCGAGTCCGCGCCCCCGGAAAGGGCAGCGAGCACCCGTTCCCCCCGCTCAAATACCGGCAAAAGCTGCATAGGGCCCCCCATCCTGCTGATATACACAGTATTGTAAACGAAATCCCCCGCGGATGCAAGGGATTTCCCGTGATAATGAGCCTTTAGCCCCGGCCGGCGCGGCGGTTCACCAGGAAAATGCTGACCAGTACGATGAGTCCCCCCAGCAAGTGCACCGGGCTCAGCCGTTCCCCCAGGAGCAGCACCCCGCCCAGTACCCCAGCCAGGGGGTTCAGGTTGATGAAAATGGCGGTGCGCAGGGGCTTCAGCTCCCGCACCGCGTCCACATACAGCAGGTAGGCCACCACCGAACACAGGATGGCCAGGTACAGCACCATGGCCCAGCCCAGGGGCGTGGTGGCGCTCCAGTCCATCCTTTCCTCCAGGCCCAAAGCGCAGGGCAGCAGGGCTGCCGCCCCCAGCAGACTCTGCCAGAAGGTGATCTCCAGGCTGGTGTATTGTCCGGTCAGGGTCTCGGTAACCTGCATATATCCCACCCAGCACAGGCAGGCGCAAATCAAAAGAAGGCTGCCCGCCAGGGTATCCTGCCCCTCATTGCTCCCAAAGAATACGATCAGGAATACCCCCAGCAGGGAAGCCCCCACCCCCAGATAGCTGAGGAGGGGCGGGCGCTGCCGTTTGAACAGCACCCCGTACAGCAGGGTAAACGCCGGGATGGCTGCGATGATCAGGGAAGCGGTGGAAGCGCTGGTCCGGGCCAGGCCGTTGTGCTCGAACGCGAAATACAGGGTAATGCCCAGCAGCCCCGAACACAGCATCCGCCAGAAACTGCCCTTCTCCAGGCGCAGCCGTCCCTTCCTTTGTTTGAGCAACGGCAGCAGCAGCGCCGTGGCGATGGCAAAGCGGACGAAGGCCAGCCAGAAGGGGGAAAATCCGTTGGCCAGGGCGGTCTTGGAGGCGATGAAGGACAATCCCCACAGGATGTTGACAAACGATATCTTAAGACAAGCCTTGGTTTCTCTATGCATTCCGCTTTCTGCGCAGGCACAACAGGAGACCGCCGGCGAGCATCACCGCCCCCGTGCAGCCCAGGAGTCTGCCCACGCCCTCCTTCATGTCAGGCATTGTTTCCACCGCCTTGGGGTATGGGGTCCAGACCCGGCTCATGGTCAGCCCGGTGGCCTCGTCCAGGGCGGCCAAAAGGGCGCCCTCCAGGGCGAACAGGGTCCGGGTCCCGTTCAGGTCGCTTTGCACGGCGTACAGATCCTCCGCCCGCACGACAATCCACTGGCTGTCCTGCTCCACCACCAGGGAGTTGGCGGGCAACCCCAAAGCCGCGAAGGCGCTTTTTTCCTTCGGGGATACGGATCTGTACGTCACCATGGCGTGGCGCTGGGCCAGTTTTTTCAGGTACAGCCGCACCCAGGGGTCCTCCTGCCCCAGGGGGGCCACCTGGTACACCGTAACGGGCAGGTTCAAGCCCTTTAGCACGGTCTCCATCTGGGGCGAGATAGTGGTCAATCCGGCTCCCGTCACGTCGATCCGGAAGATGACCGTAGGCAGCGCCGCGACCACCAGCAGCGCTGCCAGCAACAAACCCAGCCCTTTGAGCCATATGGCAGGCCGCGCCCGCGCCGGTCGCCGCGACGCCCAAAGGGCAAACGCCCCCCAGGCGCAGCAGCCCGCAACGACCTTCAGGTCCAGGGAGCCCGCCAGAAAAGCGTTCAGCTGCACGGCGGGCAGGACACAGAGCAGCAGCCGTCCAAGGGCCCAGCCGTCCAGCAGGTAGGCGGCCTGCTCCAGGGCCTCCAGGGAAAGCGCCCAGCCCAGGCACAGGGGCAGGGCGGTCCGGGGCGGGCACCGGCAGGCGATCAAGAGGCAGGTACACAGGAGCGCCCCGGCGCAGCAGGCATAGCCGGCCAGGGCAGTCAGCGCCCAGGGCCCCCTGCTGCCGGGTAGCAAAAGCAGGCACACCGCCCCAAAGAAAATCAGGTATGCCGGGGCTCCTTTGGGGTTCCGCCCTGCGCGCATGGCAAAGAGGGGCAAGAGCAGGGTCTGGGCGGCAAAGAGCAGGGCGAGGGGGACGTGGGCATAGATCAGGCACACGGCCCCCCCATACAGCAAACCGCCCCCTGCCGCCAGTCGTTTGAGTTCAGTGCGTATGCCCCCGCCGGTGATCGGCTCAGTCGCCCAGCACAATGCCGATGTTTCGGGCCGTGCGGACCAGCTGATGATCCACGGGAACGAACTTGGTCTTGCCCGCCACCTCGTCCAGGGGGTTGTCCACGATCTCCTGGCCGGAGACGCCCACCGTCACGCCGTACTTGCCGTCCCGGATGAGCTCGGCCGCCCGCACGCCCAGGCGGGTGGCGAGAACCCTGTCATAGGGGGAAGGGCTGCCGCCCCGCTGGATGTGTCCGGGCACCACGGCGCGGCACTCCAGCCCCGTACGCTCCTGCAGCTCGGCCGCGATGCGGTGCCCCACGGTCATGTAGGGGTTGGAGTTTCCACGATCCTTTTTCTTCATGCCCGCCTCTTCCTTGGACAGGGCGCCCTCCGCCACCGCGATGATGGAAAAGTCTTTCTTGATGCGGGCGCGGGCTTCGATGGCCTCAACCACCTTGTCCATGTCGTAGGGGATCTCCGGCAGCAGCACCACGTCCGCGCCCCCGGCAAGGCCCGCGGCCAGGGTGAGCCAGCCCGCCTTGTTGCCCATCAACTCCACCACGATAACCCGGCCATGGCTGTCCGCGGTGGTGTGCAGCCGGTCGATCACCTCGGTGGCGATGTCCACCGCGGTCTGGAAGCCGAAGGTCACGTCCGTCATCCAGATGTCGTTGTCGATGGTCTTGGGCAGCCCGATGACGTTCATGCCCTCTTCGCTGAGCATGTTGGCGGTCTTGTGGGTGCCGTTCCCCCCCAGGGTCACCAGGCAGTCCAGCTTTTGCCACTTGTAGTTGTCCTTCATGGCGGATACCTTGTTGACCTTGTCGTCCCCGATCACCCGCATGTCCCGATACGGGGTGCGGGAAGTGCCCAGGATGGTCCCCCCCATGGTCAGGATGCCGGAGAAATCCCGCTTGCTCATCTCCTGGAAAGAGCCCTCGATCAGGCCGCTGAAACCGTCCGATATGCCCACGATCTCCGCGTCGAATAGTTCGTATGCCGCCCTGGCCACACCCCGGATACAGGCGTTCAGCCCCGGGCAATCGCCCCCGGCGGTCAAGATCCCGATCCTGCGCTTCATGGTCACCACTCCTTTGTTTATCGTTTTGCCTATTTTAGCACAGAAAGCGGCATTGGAAAAGAGAAAAGTGGAAAAGAGCTTCTCAAGTTGGCACCTTTCGAATGTTAATTTTTCAGGAACTCCTACCGATAACACAAGATATTGTATATACTAAGGAATATCTATCTATATAAGGGAATGTGATGCATGTGAGACGGGCCGTCGCCCTGTGCCTTTTTCTGTTGCTCTTGACCGGCAGCGCCGCCTCCGCCGCCGTCACCCGGGTCACCCTGTCCGCCGTGGGCGACATCACCATCGGCGGAGACCCCCGCAAAGGCGCCAACGTCATGGGCTCGGAGAAATACTACGCCAGGCTGAACAAAAGGTACCGGGGCGGCTTCCTCAAAAAGGTGCGGAGGCGGTTGAAGGGCATCACCATCGCCAACCTGGAAAGTTCCTTCACCACCAGCCGCAAATTCAGCGACAAAAGTTACGTCTTCCGTGCCGATCCCGCCTATGCCCGCATCCTGTCCCGGGGCGGCATCAATGTGGTGACCCACGCCAACAACCACGCGGGGGATTTCGCCGGGGGCGCGCGCTCCACCTGGGCCGCGGTGGGGGCCCGGGGCATCGCCTATGTGGGCAACGGCAGGAGCATCATCCGCAAATACAAGGGAGTCCGGATCGGTTTTTGCGCCTTCAATGCATTGAACGATATGAATCCGGAGCCCATCGTCCGCGTCGTACAGCGCCTGAAAAAGAAATGCCACCTGGTGGTGGTGTCCATCCACTGGGGCATCGAATACCGCTACAGGACCTCCGATGACCAGCGCCGCCTGGGCCGCGCCGCAGTGGACGCCGGCGCCTCCCTGGTGCTGGGCCACCACAGCCATGTGGTGGGAGAGATCGAAAAATACCGGGGCGCCCATATCGTGTACAGCCTGGGTACCTTCTCCGCCCCCATCCTCACCCCCCAGGACATGGACACCTTCATTTTCACCCAGAGTTTCAAGGTAGATACCGCCACCCGCCGCGTCAAGGCGGGCTCCCCCACCATCATCCCCTGCTCCATGAGCAGCCGCGCCAAGGTGAACGACGGCAGGCCCCGGATCCTGAAGGGGAAAGCCAAAAAGCGGGTCCTGCGCAAGATCCGCAGCTTAGGCTGAGGCCTCACGCCCATGTACGGCAAGGGATCCCGCCTCCTCATCCTCCTCCTCGTTGCCCTGCTGCTGGCAGCCCTGGGCGCCCTGGGCATCCTCGCCGTCAGGACGGGCTGGGTCCACAGGCTGCTGGTTCGCCACGGCCTGGCGGTGGAGCGCCGGGCGAAAGGGGACGACTATGCCCTGCAGGGCTGGGAGGCGAGCCTTGAAAGCCTGAACTGCCGCGCCGACGTGGTCTTCTTCGGGGACTCCATGGCCTATTACACCGACTGGGGCCGCAGCTATCCCGACGTGACCCTGTGCAACCTGGGCTATCGCGGGGACACTGTCCACGGGCTTTTGAAAAGGACCGGCATGGTGCGCGCCCTGGCCCCACGCAAGGTCTTCCTGTTGATCGGGGGCAACAACATGAAATACCGGCGCTATGCAAAGACCCTGGACGCAGGCTATCGCAGCCTGGCCGCCGATCTGCGGGAAAAGTGTCCGGAAGCGTCCCTGTATATGGTGAGCATCCTGCCCACCCGGGCGCCCTATCCCGTGGAAAGCGAGGCCATCCGCGCCCAGAACCGGCGCCTGCAGGCGCTGGCGGAAGAACTGGACCTGACCTATGTGGACGCCCATACCCCGCTGCTGGACGAGGGGGGCGAACTGGCCTTGGCCTGGTCCCGGGACGGCGTGCACCTGAGCGATGCGGGCGCCCGGGTACTGACGGACGCCCTGGCCCCCTACGTGTACGGATAAGTCCTTTGCTTTCCACACTTTATTTCCTGTTAGCCCGCCAACAACGCTTGACCAAATCCGGTTCCTATGGTACACTTTCAACGTGATCATGTAGCTGATGGTTTGATTTTTTTCTGGTATTGCGTGTAGACAGATACAGGAGGGACACCCATGAAAAAGGCCTTGCCGATCGTTCTGGCGGTTATTCTGGTCATCGTTGCCGTATTTGCCGTCATCCTCTCCAGCAGGCTCAACAACACCAAGGATGCCCTGGTGGCCAGCGAGCAGGCTCTGGACAGGACCCAGACCCAGGTCACCACCCTGGAAGAGCAGGTCACCACCCTGGAAGGGGAGAAAGATGCCCTGTCCGGGGAGAAGGATGCTCTGACCGGTGCGAAGGAAGCCCTGGAAGCTGAAAGGGCAGCCCTCACCGGAGAAAAGAAAGCCCTGGAAGCCGAGCGGGAAACCCTCATCGGCGAAAAGGAAGCCCTGGAAGCCGAAAAGGTAGCCCTGACAGGGGAGAAAGAAGCCCTGGAAGCCGAAAAGACAGCCCTCACCGGGGAAAACCAGGCCCTGACGGGCCAGCTCTCGGACGCCAAAGCCGCCTATGCGGATTCCCAAAAGCAGGTGGTGAGCCTGACCGAGCAGGTGGACGCCAACGCCCAGGTCATCACCGGGTACCAGCAGCAAGTGGCCGAGCTGGAGCAGGACATCGCAGAATACGAGCAGGTGATCAGCGTGGACGCCCAACAGCTGGCGAAAGCCAGCGAAGAGGCGCGCACCCTGCAAAGCAGCCTGGGCACGGTGCGCCAGGCCCTTTCCCTCGCCCAGTCCAAGATCACCGACCTGGAGACCCAGCTCACCGCCTCCAGGGCGGAGCTGGAGAACGCCACCACCCGGTATGCCCAGGACATCGAGGAGCTGGAGGGGCTGCTCACCGACAAGGACGGTCTGATCAAAGAGGGCAACGAGAAGATCGCCGCCCTGCAGGCCCAGCTGGATACCGCCACCGCCCAGGCCGCCGACCTGTCCGCCCAGGTCGCCCAGCTGGTGGAGGCCCGCGCCGCCCTGACCGCACAGCAGGAGACCAGCGAGAGCGAGCTGGAGAGCATGCGCCAGGCCCAAACCGAAAAGGAAGAGGAGCTCACCCAGCTGACAGCGGACATCGCCGAATTGAACGGCAAGGCCCAGGAGCTGAACCAGTCGGTGGACGGCTACCGGGAGCAGCTCCAGGAGAAGATGGCCGAGGTGGACGCCCTGAACTCCCGGATCGACGACCTGATCCGGCAGAATTCCAGCAAGGATACCCAGATCGAAATGCTCAGCGGGCAGGTGGCCGAAAAGGATGCCGCCATCGCGGAGCTTGCGGGCCAGGTCACCACCAAGAACGTGGAACTGGGCACCCTGAACACCGAGGTGGCGGAAAAGATCGCCGCCATCGAGCGCCTGAACGAAAAGGTGGCCGAGAAGGAGGCCGCCATCGAGGAACTGAACGTCCAGATCTCCCAGCAGATCACCGCCATCGAAGAGCTGAACGGGCAGATCTCCCAGCAGGTCGCCGCCATCGAAGGCTTGAGCGGCCAGGTCACCGAAAAGGAGACCGCCATCGAGAGCCTGAGTGGGCAGGTCGCCCAGCAGGCCGCCCAGATCGAGGGCCTCACCGGCCAGATGGCGGAGCAGGCGAGCCAGATCGAGGGGCTCACCGGCAAGGTCAGCGAGCGGGAAGCCGTGATCTCGGACCTCACTGGCCAGGTCGCCCAGCAGGTCGCCGCCATCGAGGAGCTGAACGACCAGGTCGCCCAGCGGGATACCACCATCGCCCAGCAGGAGGGGCACATCGGCATCCTGGACAACCAGATGGACAACAAAAACGCCCAGATCAAGGGGCTGGATGACAAGCTCGCCAGCCGGAACGCCCAGATCAAGGGGCTGAACCAGGACGTGGAGGATCTGGAAGAAGCCGTGGAAGGGCTGCACAGCTACATCGACACCAGCCTGGTAAGGCGGGGCGACGACGTGGCCCTGATGCAGCAGACCCTGCTCGACATGGGGTACAATTGCGGCTGGGTGGACGGCCTGTACGGCCCGCGCACCATGAGGGGCGTCATCGCCTTCCAGGAGGCCAACGGACTGCCTGCCACGGGCATCGCAGACAAGACCACCCTGGAACTGCTGTACTCCGGAAACGCCAATGCCGCCAACTGAACAAACAGGGACTGAGAAACGCGCCCCGCTCGAAAAAGAGCGGGGCGCGCGTCAAACGGCGGCGCATCTCTTTCCATTCGCCGCTTTCGGGAAGTGCCCGGGCCGGTGATTTTCGACTGTTTGACGGCCATTTGTATTCAAGCCACAGAGAATGGGGGGTCATTGATGAAAGGCAAACAAAAACGGAAAGCGAAGGTCTTCTTCCTGATTGTGTTTTTCGCTTTGTTGGCGGGTGGGATCGCGCTGGCCAGCATGACCCGGACCGTGGGAGCTTATCCCGTTCGCGAAGATGAATGGAAGCTGACGCTGGGAGCGATACTTGCCTGCTGCGGCGGATTTGGCCTGATCGGTATGCTGGTTTTTGCCGTTCAGCGCGGAGTCCTTGCCGGGACGATCCCTTCTTTGAAGGCGCTTTCGAAAGGGCAGCTCACCCAGGCACAGTATGCCGCCATACAAAAGAAGGAAATCATTTTTCTGGTGATCATGGCGCTGTTGGCAGCGGTCATGCTCGCATTCTGGCATAACAGCGTTTCGATCATGCTGGCGCTCTGCATGGTCCTCGGCGCAGCCGGTTCCCTGATCCTGCTGCGCCGCGGAAAAGGCAGCCTGATCACACTTGTACTTGCCGCAGGTGGCATCGTCGGCATCTTGGCCGCAGCATCCACCAAAGTGGATCGGAGCAAACGGTACGCATACTTTCTCAACGGCATCAAAATCGGTGAAGGCGACGGCTCTATAGGCAATACTTTGTCCACCCTGTTTGGCGGAGTGATATTCGTCGGTGCGCTGGCTCTGGGCATTGCTTATGGGATCACATGGGTTTGCCTGATCACGACCGGGAACCAATAAACAAGCCGTTGTCATCAAGCCGCTCCAAGACAACGCCAGACACACCGCCCCGCTCTTTGCCGAGCGGGGCGGTGCCGGGTGCCGATATCCTTCGCGACAGCATTTCCTTCTTTTTGCCGGGCCGGGAATGCATCGGTCAACGAAACGCCTCTTCGATGTACGGCATGAGTTTCGCGACGGTCTCCGCGTTGCCGAGGGCGCGGTTCGGGTCCGGATTGCGCACGCCGAACTTGTGCGCGATCGTTTCCATGGTATAATCCTCCAGCCCCGGAAACTCCTCGCGGCAGTAACGGAGGATATCGAACACATGGCAATTCAGGTATTCGCCGGAGCGCAAACAGGCTTCCGTCAAAAAGTCGGTCTCAAAGGGCGCGTTGTGCGCCACGATATGCCCCAATTCGCCGATAAAATCCACGAGTTTTCCCATCGCCTCGCCCTCGGAAGGCGCGTCGGCAACCATTTCATCCGTGATGCCGTTGACCGCCGTTACCGCGGGGTCGATGGGAACGCCCGGGTTGACGAAGGTTGAAAATTTTACGGGCGAACGGTCGCGCCTGACCTTGATCGCGCCGATCTCGATGATGCGATCCTTCTTGCTGTCGATCCCCGTGGTCACCAAATCCAGTACGACGTAGCCTGCCTGGCTGCGGGCAAATAAGCTTGTGGGGCTGACAAGGGGGAACCTGCTCCGCTTCACCGTCTTATCCTTCTTCTTTTTCTCTTCGCGTATCTTCGGTTCCGGCGGCGATTCGGCATACTTGTCAAAGCGGTCCGCCCCGGCGCGGAGCAGCTCCGCCAGCTGCGCGTTTGTAGCCTTCAGCACGGCTTCGCAATCCGCTTCAAGGGCTTCCTTCCTCGCTTCGAGCGCCGCGACCTCGGCTTCGAGCGCCTCGGCGCGGTGATGGAGTTCGGCGATCCCATCGTCCTTTGCCTCAATGATTTCGTTTGCACGCTGCAGAGCGTCGGCGAGTTCTTCCACGCGCTTTTCGGCGGCGAGGGCTCGTTTTTCCAGTTCCATGCGCACAGCAAGCTGACAATCCTCGCAAAGCGAATAGCTGTCCACCTTCAACGTGAACCCCGACTTGCCGCATTTTTCACAGGTTGCCATTCGTTGTTCGCCCCTTTCGATCTCCTTTTTTCCTGAGCTGCTTCCGGCCCTTCCTCCCGGACAACTTCCCCGTTGGGCACTGGTGTCCGTCCCCCATATCGCGACGGTCGACCGCCCCACGTGGAAGGGCCCGGCAACTTTCTCTTGCGTGAGGCCCTTCCCTTTCCGAAGGGCCTGAACCTGCGCATTGGGAACGCTCCCTTTCGCCCCTATTATATGTCAACTGGTTTGAAAAGGCAAGAGTAAATTAACATTATTTTGTCAATGGCATGGATTTGTGTTAGGATTTATGTTTTCTTGTCAACGGCAGCGGCAAAGAGAAGGACGGACGGCAGGGAAGGACGGGCGCCGGCGTCGGGACCAAGTCCGGGGGGAGCGGGGGAAAAGCGCGCCGCGGTGTTGAAAATCTCGTTTCCCCGTGATACAATGGGCTTATTGTATTCCCGGCAAGTCAAAGCGGGCGGTAGCATGGGATCTGTACCCGTTTAAAAGGAGAAGGAACATGGCTGAGGCAAGGAAAGAGCAGGAGCGGGACGAGCTGCACCGCGCAATCTGGGCGATCGCGGACGAATTGCGGGGCAGCGTGGACGGATGGGATTTCAAGTCGTACGTGCTGGGCATGATGTTTTACCGCTACATCTCGGAAAACCTGGCCGCCTACATCAACGAGGGCGAAAGGGAAGCCGGGGATGCCGGTTTTGACTACGCCCGGCTCCCTGACGAAGTGGCGGAAACGGCCCGCGAAGACCTGGTCGAGACAAAGGGCTTTTTCATCCTGCCCTCCGAGCTCTTCTGCAACGTCAGGGTGAGGGCGCCAGGGGATGAAAACCTGAACATGACCCTGGAAACGGTCTTCAAAAACATCGAGCGATCCGCAATGGGCAGCGACAGCGAGGGCAACTTCGCCGGCCTGTTCGACGACATCGACGTGAACAGCAACAAATTGGGCCCTACCGTGGCTAAGCGCAACGCCAACCTTGTGAAGCTGATCGAGGGCGTGGCGGGCATGGGGCTGAACTACAAGGAAAACGCCATCGACGCCTTCGGGGACGCCTACGAATACCTGATGGGCATGTACGCCTCCAACGCCGGAAAGAGCGGCGGCGAGTTCTTTACCCCGCAGGAGGTGTCCGAGCTTTTGACCCGGATCGCGGTGGCGGGAAAGACGGAGGTCAACAAGGTGTACGACCCCGCCTGCGGTTCCGGTTCCCTGCTCCTGAAAGCGGCGAAAATCCTGGGAAAAGGGAACGTCCGCCTGGGCTTTTTCGGCCAGGAGATCAACCTGACCACCTACAACCTTTGCCGCATCAACATGTTCCTGCACGACATCGACTACGACAAATTCGACATCGCCCATGAAGACACCCTGGTCTCCCCCCAGCATTGGGACGAAGAGCCCTTTGAGGTGATCGTCTCCAATCCCCCCTATTCCATCAAGTGGGAGGGGGACGACAACCCCGTATTGATCAACGACCCCCGCTTTTCCCCCGCCGGCGTGCTGGCGCCGAAGTCGAAGGCCGACCTTGCCTTTATCATGCACGCCCTGTCATGGCTTGCCGTCAACGGAACCGCCGCCATCGTCTGTTTCCCCGGCATCATGTACCGCGGCGGGGCGGAGAAGAAGATCCGCCAATATCTGATTGACAACAACTTCATCGATTGCGTGATCCAGCTGCCAAATAACCTGTTCTACGGCACGTCCATCGCCACCTGCATCATGGTTTTGAAGCGCAGCAAGGCAGACAACCGCACCCTGTTCATCGACGCTTCAAAGGAATTTGTCAAGGTCACCAACAACAACAAGCTGACAGAGGAAAACATCGCCCGCATCGTGGAGGAATATGTCAGCCGCACCGACGAGGAACACTTCTCCCGCTGTGTGCCCTATGAGGAGATCGCAGAAAATGATTATAATCTTTCGGTCAGCACTTATGTGGAGCCGGAAGATACAAGGGAAGTCATTGACATCGTGAAACTCAACGCAGAGATTGAAGAAATCGTGGAAAGGCAGCAGGTGCTGCGGGAAGAGATCGACAAGATTATCGCGGAGATAGAGGTGTAACGATGAGTAAGCTGGAACAGCTCTTACAGGAGCTTTGCCCGGATGGGGTTGAGTATTTAACGATTAAAGATATTGCAAAAGACATATATCGTGGCACTGGTATAAAACGTGACCAGGTAACAGCAAAGGGGATACCTTGCGTAAGATACGGTGAAATATATACCACCTATGGTATTTGGTTTGAACAATGTGTTTCTCATACCTTTTTGGAGTATATTAAATCTCCCAAGTATTTTGAACATGGCGATATTTTGTTCGCGATCACTGGGGAAAAAGTTGAGGATATTGCAAAATCAACAGTTTATGTTGGTTATGAAAAATGCCTTGCCGGAGGAGATATTGTTGTAGTAAAGCACAATCAAAATCCGAAATATATATCGTACGCTTTATCGACTTCTGATGCACGTAAACAGAAAAGTGCAGGAAAGGTAAAAAGTAAGGTAGTGCATTCCAGTGTTTCAGCGATTGAAGTACTAAGAATCCCCCTCCCCCCTCTTGAGGTGCAGCGTGAAATTGTCCGTATTCTGGACAATTTCACGGAGCTTACAGCGGAGCTTACAGCGGAGCTTACAGCGAGAAAAAAACAATATGAATATTATCGTGATTTGCTGTTGGCCTTTGATGCCAACACACGATTTGAAAGGCTTGGAAATACCTGCTATATGAAATCCGGCAAGGCGGTTTCATCAGTTAAAATTAGTGTCGAACCTAGCGAACACACACCTTATAAATGCTTTGGTGGAAATGGCGTAAGAGGTTTTGTTGCTGATGCAAGTCATTATGGAGAGTTTCCAATAATCGGCAGACAAGGTGCATTGTGTGGTAATGTCAATTATGCGACCGGTAATTTCTATGCTACCGAACATGCTGTTGTAGTAGAAAGTAAGGGAGCTTATTTACAACGATTCCTGTATTATCTCTTAATTTCCATGAACCTCAATCAATATAAGTCACAAGGCGCACAACCAGGATTAGCTGTGGGGAATCTCGAAAATCTCATAGCTCCTGTCCCGTCGCTTGATGTTCAAAAAAGCATCGTCTCCATCCTCGACCGCTTCGACGCCCTCTGCAACGACTTGACCATCGGCCTCCCCGCCGAAATCGAAGCCAGGCAGAAGCAATATGAGTATTACCGGGACAAGCTGCTGGCCTTTGAAGAGGCAGGATAATACAAATCAGGAGATTGCCGTGAGCACCTACAACATCGTGATTTCCACCAACGAACGAACGGTCGTGACCGAATACGAGCCCCAGGCAAGGCGCTCGGATGCCTACCAAAGCGAAGCGGCCCTGGAAGCGGCATTCATCAAAATGCTGGAGGAACAGGGCTATGCGTATTTGCCCATCCACAGTCCCGACGAGCTCGTCGCTAACCTCCGCCGGCAGCTGGAGCTGCTGAACAATTACCGGTTTACCGATACGGAGTGGGACAGTTTTTTCAAAAACAAGCTGGCCAACGCAAACGAAAACATCGTGGACAAGACCCGGAAAATCCAGGAAGACCACGTGCAGAACCTGACCCGGGACGACGGCTCCACCATGAACATCTCCCTGATCGACAAAAAGAACATCCACAACAACCGCTTGCAGGTGATCAACCAGTACGAGGAAACCGTCGGAAACCACGGCGCCCGGTACGACGTGACCATTCTGGTAAACGGCCTGCCGCTGGTCCACGTGGAGCTGAAGTGCCGGGGCGTCGCCATCAAGGAAGCTTTCAACCAGATCAACCGGTACCAGCGGGACAGCTTCTGGGCCGGCTGCGGATTGTACGAGTACGTTCAGGTTTTCGTGATCTCCAACGGCACGTTCACGAAGTATTATTCCAACACCACCAGGGACAGCCACATCAAGGAGAACGAGCGCACGGGCAGGAGAAAAAGCAAAAAAACGTCCAACAGCTTTGAATTCACTTCCTATTGGGCGGACGGGAACAACAGGGCCATCGCCGACCTCGTGGACTTTACCAAAACCTTCTTTGCCAGGCACACCCTGCTGAATATCCTGACCAAATACTGCGTGTTCACCTCCGAGGAGATGCTGCTCGTCATGCGGCCCTACCAGATCGTGGCAGCGGAACGGATCATAAACAGGATCGAGGTGTCTTCCAGCTACAAAAAATCCGGCACCATCCAGGCCGGTGGGTATGTCTGGCACACCACGGGGAGCGGGAAGACCCTCACCTCTTTCAAGGCGGCGCGGCTCGCGACGGCGCTGCCCTATATCGACAAGGTGCTGTTCGTGGTCGACCGCAGGGACCTGGACTACCAGACCATCAAGGAATACGACCGCTTTGAGAGGGGGGCCGCCAACGGCAACAGGAACACTGCGGTTTTGCAAAGACAGCTTGAGGACAACTCGTCCCGGATCATTGTGACCACCATCCAGAAGCTGGATGTGTTCATCTCAAGAAACAAGTCCCACCCGATTTATCAAAAGCACGTCGTCCTGGTGTTCGACGAATGCCACCGCAGCCAGTTCGGCTCGATGCACGCCAACATCAAAAAGCATTTCAAGAAATACCACATTTTCGGCTTTACCGGAACGCCGATTTTTGCCGTCAACGCCGGGGCCGGGGGCAATCCGGAGCTGCGGACCACGGAACAGGCATTCGGGGAAAAGCTGCATACCTACACCATCGTGGACGCGATCAACGACGGCAACGTCCTGCCCTTCCGCATCGATTATATCAGCACGGTAAAACAGCGGGAAAAGGGGGAAGACACGGAAGTTGCCGCCATCGACACCGAGGAAGCGCTGGCCTCCCAAGAGCGCATCTCAAAAATCGTCACATACATCCTCGACCACTTCGACCAAAAGACAAAGCGCGCGTTCTCCTACAGCGTAAAGGGCCAGCGGGTGAACGGCTTTAACTCGATCCTCGCGGTCAGCTCCATCCCGGTCTGTAAAAAGTATTACCTGGAAATGAAAAAGCAGCTTGGGGAGCGGCGCCGCGAACTGGCCGTCGCCACCATCTTCTCCTTTGCCCCAAACGAGCCGGACACGGAAGACGGCATCCTCGAAGACGAAAGCTTTGATACCGAGGGGCTCGACAAAAGCTCCCGGGATTTCCTGGAAATGGCCATCGAGGATTACAACAAGACTTTCAAGACAAACTACGACACGTCGAGCAGGGGCTTCCAGGACTATTACAAGGACGTGTCTGACCGGGTGAAAAAGCGCGAAGTGGACCTTCTGATCGTGGTCAATATGTTCCTTACCGGCTTTGACGCGACGACGCTGAACACCCTTTGGGTGGACAAGAACCTGAGGATGCACGGCCTGATGCAGGCGTTTTCCAGGACAAACCGGATCCTGAACTCGGTAAAGACCTTCGGCAATATCGTTTGTTTCCGGGACCTTGAACAGGCGACAAACGACGCCATCGCCCTGTTCGGGGACAAGGACGCCAAAGGCATCGTCCTCCTGAAACCCTATGAGGCGTATTATTCGGAATACGAGAAACGCATAGCCGAACTGCTGCAGAAGTACCCGCTGGGGCAGCCGATCATCGGAGAGCAGAACAAGAAGGATTATATCGTCCTTTTCGGCAACATCCTCCGCCTCCGGAATATCCTCTCCGCCTTTGACCAGTTCGCGGGGAACGAGATCCTTTCCCCCATAGATTTTCAGGACTACACCGGCACCTATCACGACGTGTACGAGGAGATCAAGCCGAAGCCGGGCAGCAAAGACAGCATATTGGAGGATATCGTCTTTGAAATCGAGCTGGTGAAACAGATAGAAGTGAACATCGACTACATCCTGATGCTGGTTGCAAAGTACCGCGCAGGGAACTGCAAGGACAAGGAGATCCTGGTGGCCATCGACAAGGCGATCAAGTCCAGTTTGCAGCTCAGGTCCAAAAAAGAACTGATCGAAGAATTCATCGAGAAAATCAATGCGAGTGCGGATGCGGACGCAGACGTCCACACCGATTGGCGTGTATTTGTCAAAGAGCAGCGCGAGGTGGAGATCAAGGATTTGATCCAAAAAGAACAACTGAAGCCGGAAGAGACCGAAAGATTCCTGGACAACGCGTTCCGCGACGGCATACTCAAAACTACCGGCACCGAATTTGACCTCCTGCTGCCGCCGATCTCCCGGTTTGACGCCGGGAATACCCGTGAAAAGAAAAAGCAGACCATCATCGACAAGCTGAAAGCGTTTTTTGAAAAATACTTCGGGCTGTTCGACCCGACGGATACCATGGCGGGGAGCTGAGGATAAGGAGAACCAGGGACCAGCCATGGAAAGGGCGCGAGCCAAATTGTGCCGGTGATATGATCGGCGCGCCCTTCGGCATCACGCCCGCGTAAAACCTTTGGGCCACGATCCCACGACAAAACGGAGCCGCGCGGGCTCCGTTTTGCTCTTGCTATTGGATTTTTCTAGGCGCCTTATGGGTCTACCTATCAGCCGCCGTAAGGCGCTTCCTCCTTCACTGCGACTTCCTGCCCTGTCGCGGAGGTGAACTTCAGCTTCCCGTCCCCGGCGCTCACCCGGATCTCCTCGCCCAGGCGGATGGTGCCGGCCAGGATCTCCTCGCTGAGGGCGTCTTCCAGCACGCGCTGAATGGCCCGCCGCAGGGGCCGGGCGCCGAACTTGGGATCATAGCCCGCCTCCGCCAGCAGGTTCAAGGCGTCCTCCTCCACCACCAGGCGGATGTCCCGCTCCTGGAGCCGTTCCGCCACCTTGCCCAGCAGCAGCCCGGCGATCTGGCGGATCTCCTCGTCGTTGAGCTCCCGGAAGACGATGATCTCGTCCAACCGGTTCAGGAACTCGGGCCGGAAGGTCTTTTTGACCGCCTCCATCACCTGCTCCTTCATTTGTTCGTAGCCCCGCTCCTCGTCCGCGGAGACGCCAAAGCCCAGGGTGTGCTGTTTCCTGATGGAGGTCGCCCCCGCATTGCTGGTCATGACGATCACCGTGTTCTTGAAATTCACCACCCGGCCCTGGCCGTCGGTGAGCCGCCCGTCCTCCAGGATCTGCAGCAGCACGTTGAACACGTCGGGGTGCGCCTTTTCCACCTCGTCGAAGAGCACCACGGCATAGGGTTTGCGCCGCACCTTTTCGGTAAGCTGGCCCCCGTCCTCATGCCCCACGTAGCCCGGGGGCGACCCGATCATCCGGGACACCGCGTGTTTTTCCATGTACTCCGACATGTCGATGCGGATGAGGCTGTCCTCGTCCCCGAACAGCGCCTCCCCCAAGGCCTTGCACAGCTCGGTCTTGCCCACGCCGGTGGGGCCCAGGAAGATGAAGGAGCCGATGGGCCGCCCGGGGTCTTTGAGCCCCGCCCGGGCCCGGCGCACCGCCCTGGACACGGCGCTCACCGCCTCGTGCTGGCCGACGACCCGCTTGTGCAGCACATCCTCCAGGTTCAGCAGGCGCTCCGCCTCGCTCTGGGTCATGCGGGTGACCGGGATGCCCGTCCAGGCGGACACGATCTGGGCCACCTCCTCCTCCCCCACGGTCAGCACCTGTTCCTCCCGCTCCTGCTCCCAGGCCTTGCGCCGCAGCTGCATCTCGTTCTGCAGCTGGTTTTTCTCGTCCCGCAGCTGGGCCGCCTTTTCGAAGTCTTCGTGGGCCACCGCCTCTTCGGTCTCCTTGCCCAGGGCGGCCAGGCGGGCCTCCTGCTCCTTCATGTCCGGGGGCGCGGTAAAAGCCTTGATGCGCACCCGGGAAGCCGCCTCGTCGATCAGGTCGATGGCCTTGTCGGGCAGGAAGCGCTCGGAGATGTAGCGGTCGGACAGCTGCACCGCCATGTACAGGGCGTCGTCGGTGATTTCCACCCAGTGGTGGGCCTCATACCGGTCCCGCAGCCCCAGCAGGATGTCGTAGGCCTCCTCCTTGGTGGGCTCTCCCACCTGCACCGTCTGGAATCGCCGGGCCAGGGCCGCATCCTTTTCGATGTGCTTCCTGTACTCGTCCAGGGAGGTGGCGCCGATGAGCTGCAGCTCGCCCCGGGCCAGCATGGGCTTCAGGATGTTGGCCGCGTCCAGGGCCCCCTCCGCGGCCCCCGCCCCCACCAGGGTGTGCAGTTCGTCGAGGAACAGCACCAGGTTGCCGGATTCTTTTACTTCGGCCATGGCATTTTTCATGCGTTCTTCGAACTCTCCGCGGAATTTGGCGCCCGCCACCATGCCCGCGAGGTCGAGGGACAACACCCGTTTCCCCCGCAGGGTCTCGGGGATGTTCCCCTCCACGATCAGCTGGGCCAGCCCCTCCACGATGGCGCTCTTGCCCACCCCGGGCTCCCCGATGAGGACCGGGTTGTTCTTGGTGCGCCGGGACAAGATCTGCACGATGCGCTCGATCTCCGCGGCGCGCCCGATGACGGGGTCCAGTTCGCCGCCCCGGGCGGCCCGGGTCAGGTCCCGGGCAAACTGGTTCAGGATGGGGGTGTCCGCGTCCCCCTCCGCCAGGCCTGCCTCCTCGGTGCTCACCAGGCGCAGCAGCTCTTCCCGGGCCTTGTCCAGGTCCATGCCCATTTTGATCAGGATGTGGGCGGCCACCCCTTCCCGCTCCCGCATCAGGGCCAGCAGGATGTGTTCGGTGCCCACGTAGTTTTGTTTCAGTTCCCGGGCTTCCCGGGCGCTCAGTTCCAGCACCTTTTTGGTCCGGGGCGTATACGTCATCGGCTTGCCTTCTATGGCCCCCTGTCCCCGTCCCAGCAGCTGGACGATCTCCTCCCTTGCCGCGTCCAGGGTGATGCCCCCCAACACCATGCGGGTGGCCCCCGGGTCGGCGAGCACCCCCAGCAACAGGTGCTCGGTGCCCACGTGGTTTTTTCCCATGCCCGACGCTTCGCGCTGGGCCGACACCAGGGCGCGTTTGGCGCGCTCGGTGAAATTATCAAACAATGCCATAGTGTATCCTCCGATCCCTCCTGTCCGTTATGCAAGGACGCTGCGCAGCCTGTCCGCCCGCAGCAGGTTCAGCCGCGCTTCGTCGGTCTCCCCGGCGGCCGCCCCCAGGGCGCCCTGCTGCAGCTCCCGCATCAGGGCGTCCACCTTGGGTACCCCGATGTCCACCATGCCCAGGCAGGCAGCCAGGCGCAGGTCGCTCATCCTGCCCAGGAATTCCTTTTCCTCCATGATCCGGGCGTAGCGCAATACCCCCAGGCTCCGCAGCAACTTGTCCGCTACCGCGTTCTCGTCCGCGGTCACCATCTGGGTGCGCATGGCCCGCTCGTGTCCGGTGATCTGCATGGCCGCCGCGATGAGGGAGCGGATGATGTCCTCCTCGGTACGGCCCAGGGTCGCCTGGTTGCTGAGCAGGTACAGCGCCCCCAGCGCCCTGTTGCCATCGCCCCGCAGCCCCCGCAGGGACATGCCGATCCGGGCGATCTCCTGCCCCACCTGGGCTGCCTTGCCGGCGGCCTGCAGGGCGTGCAGGTGCAGCAGCACCGCGGCCCTCAGGCCCGTGCCCGCATTGGTGGGCCCCGCCGTCAGGTACCCCCACCGGGGGTCAAAGGCAAATTCCCCCTGGGTGGACAGATGGTCGTCCACCCGGAAGGCCAGCTCCGCCGACCGCTCCAGCTGCAATCCCGGGAGCAATCCCTGGATGCGCAGGTGGTCCTCTCCGTTGATCATCACGGACACGGTGTAGCCGGTAGAGATCAGGGCGGCGGACTGCTCCGCCCGCTTGATCAGGCTGCGGGAGATCAGGTGCTGCTCCAACAGCTGACGGAGCTGCTGCGGGCTTTGTTCCTTCATGCGGTACAGGGTGTAGGCCCCCGCTTCGGGCATCCTGTTCATGGCGGCATCCACCCGTTCGATGTTGCGCTGGGCCTGTTCCCCCTCCAGTTTGGGGGAAAAGGGGATGTCAGCGTAGTTCCGGGACAGGCGCACCCGGCTGAGCAGCACCACGTCCTGTTCGGGAGCCATCAGCAGATTCTCATCCTTCATGGTCTGCGCCTCCCTTCGAGAGTTCGGCGTTCAGCGCCCGGATCCTGTCCCGCAGCGTCGCGGCTTCCTCGTATTCTTCTTCCGCAATGGCCCGGCCCAGGCGCTGCTTCAGCCGGTCGATGTTCAGCCGGATGGAGATCTCGCCGGACCCGCCCCCGGGCACCCGCCCGCAATGCTGGGCGTTGCCCTGGACGCCCTTGAGCATGGTGTCCAGGGGTTCCCGGAAGGCCTGGTAGCACTGGGCGCAGCCCAATAGCCCGCTCTTCTGGAAAGCCTCGTAGCTCTGGCTGCAGCCCGGGCAGCTCAGGCCCCGCAGGCTTTCGTCCATCCTGGGCCTTTCCCCGTCCGGATTGGGGGTCGGGATGAATTGCTGCAACAGCCCCCCCAGGATGCCCGCCAGGCTGTTCAGGTTGATGGCGCTGAACTTGTCCCGCATTTCGTTCATACAGTTGGCGCACAGGTGCCGCTCGATCTTTTGGCCGTTGCTCATGGTCAACAGGCGGATGGTGGCGTTGTTCGCCCCACATTCATCGCATATCATGCCGTTTTTCCTCCATATTGTTCATAAATACCTGCCGCAGCATACTGCGCAACACCCCTGCCCGCAGCACGTCCTTGGCGGTGATGGGCAGGGCCAGGGCTTTGTTCAGGATCGCCGACCGCATGATGGAAGCCTCCCTCGGCGTCGCCAGCCCCGCCTCCCGCAGCTGCACGATGATGGCGACGGCGGGCGCCTCCTCGATGGCGTTCCCAACCCGCTCCAGCAGCCGGGACAAAAGGTTTTGGGGCCTCCCCGTCTGCATCCGCAGGATGCGTACATAGCCTCCGCCGCCCCTGCGGCTCTCGATCAGATAGCCGTGGTCCACCGAGAAACGGGTGGCCAGCACGTAATTGATCTGTGAGGGCGCGCAGCCGAAATGCTGGGCCAGCTCGTTGCGCCGCAAATCTATCTGGTTGTCCTCGCTCATCAACTCTTTGATGAAGCGTTCGATCGAATCGCTCAGCTGAGCCATGGTATGATCTCCCCCAAACTTTGACCTTCTTTGACTATATTATATCCCATGGGGGAAGAAATAGCAAGTAAAGATTTGCACAAAAAATCCCCCGGGGCGGGGGCGCGCGTTTCCATGGCGTAACGATCCGAAACCGGGCGTCCTTTCAGCCCCCCGGCGATTCTCCCGACAAAAACGGGGCTGTCGCAGCTTTCCAGTGTTTCTGCAACAGCCCCGGGTCGTTCCTGGATCAGTACTGCCTCTTTGCGGCGAAGCACTCGCTGCAATAGATGGGCCGGTCATTTCTGGGCTCAAAGGGAACGTGGCAGGGCTTTCCGCACTCTGCACAGACGGCGTCGTACATCTGACGCCCTTCGCCGCCGGAACGGCTGGCCTTGCGGGCACTGCGGCAGGCCTTGCAGCGGGTGGGCTCGTTCTGGAAACCCTTTTCGGCATAGAAAGCCTGTTCACCGGCGGTAAACACAAACTCACTGCCACAATCCTTGCATACCAGCGTCTTGTCTTCGAACATGGATCCTTCCCCCTGTTTGAATCTGATACAGCTGCCCGGGCGTCAGCTGACCTGGTCTTTGCCCCCACACCCGCCGGCCGGGACGTTCGCTCATGGGCTTCTGCCCCCCACTACTGGCCCTCTCAGCACTTTCGCTGGCCGGACTTACTTCTAAGCCGCACCATGCTCCCCGCTCTTTGAGCGGATTACGTGGGTCGTTTTGCCTGCGACTGGCATCGACTTTCAACCACAGACCTGATGCACCGGCAACCAAGGCGTATTATATCCCAGGCGCAAAAAAAAATCAAGCATGTTTTTTCGGAAACGCCCCGCGAGGAGAAAAAAGACCCGGCAATGCCGGGCAAAAAAGCGGAGATGTGGGGATTCGAACCCCAGCACGGGCAGAGCCCGCCTACCGGATTTCGAATCCGGACCCTTCAACCGCTTGGGTACATCTCCATGCCAAAATAGTATAGCGGAAAAGGGCCCCTTTGTCAATCGGGAACGGGAAATTTTTGCGCCTTTGGCCTTCCCCCTCAGTCTTCAAACCAAACCCGGGCGCCCCTTCCGCCGCCCCGCGTTTCAATCCGGGCATCGACCCCGGCTCAGCATTTGGACAGGGGCATGAGCCAGTTGTGGGGCAGCAGTTTGCCCAGCACCCGGTACACCTTGTACAGCAAGCGCTGGGTATAGACAGCCCGCCCCCGGGCCGCCGCCCTGAGGGAGCCCCTGGCCACCCGCTCCGGCTGCACCCGGGGCAGCCGCTCAAAGGTCTTCGAATTGCCCGGGATGCCCGCCGCTTCCAGGAAGTTGGTATCCATGGGGCCGGGACAGGCCGCCAGCACGTTGATGCCCCGCTCCTTCAACTCGTAGCGCAGGGCCTTGGACAGGCTGAACACAAAGGCCTTGGTGGCGGAATACAGCGCCATCCGGGGGTTGGGCACGAAGGCGGCGATGGAACAGGTGTTCAGGATGAAAGAGCCCTTTCCCATGTAAGGAAGCGCCGCCCGGGCCCACAGGGTCAGGGCCTCACAGTTCAGCCGGATCATGGGGCCCATGTCCTCCCCGGGCATGGCGTCGAAATCCCCCAGCAGCCCGAAGCCCGCGTTGTTCACCAGGATCTCCACCCGGGGCCTTGTCTCCTCCAGCAGCTGCGCCAGCGCCCCTGTGCCCTGCCGGGCCATGTCCAGGGCCAGCACCCGGAAGGGCACGCCCAGGCCTGCGCCCACTTCCCGCAGCGCCTCCTCCCTGCGGGCGACGAGCCAGATCTCATCCACCTGGGGAAACAATTCGGGGATGGACCGCGCATAGGCGCGGCCCAGCCCCGAAGAAGCACCGGTTACAATGGCAACTGTCACAAAAGGTCTCTCTTTTCCCATCAGGCCTTGGTCCCGGTGAGGGCGATGCCCTCGATGAACTGACGCTGGAAGATCAGGTACAGCACCATCATGGGGATCATGGCCAGCGTGGAACCCGCCATCAGCACGGGATAGTTGGTGGTGTGCTGGCCCTGCAGGGAGCTGATGCCCGCGGACAGGGTCATTTTGTCGATGCTCATGTTGGCGATCAGGGGCCACATCATGTCGCTGTAGGCGAACAGGGCCGTGAACACGCCCAACGCCATCATGGCGGTGGTGGTCAGGGGCATCAGGATGAGCACGAAGGTCTGGAGCACGTTGCATCCGTCGATCTTCGCCGCCTCGGACAGGTCATTGGGCAGGCCCAGGTAGAACTGCCGCAGGAAGAACGTGCCGAAGGCGCTGACCAGCCCCGGGAACACCAGGGCAAAGATGGTGTTCAGCATATTCATCCGGGACAGCATGCCGTACTGGGGAATGATGAACACCTGGGAGGGCAGCATCAGCTGGGTGAGCACGATGAAGAACATGATCTTCTTGCCGGGAAACTCCAGCTTGGCAAAGGCGAAGCCCGCCATGGAGGAGGTGACGGTGGCGCAGATGATGCGCCACAGCATCAGCATGATGGTGTTGTAGTACAGGCGCCCGAAGGGCAGGGTCCGCAGCACTTCCTGGTACTGGGTGAAGGCCCAGGACGAAGGGAAGAAGATGGGCGGGATCATGATGGCCTCCCCCTGGGTTTTGAAGGAGGTGAGGATCATCCACACGAAGGGGAAGATCATGAGGAAAGAGCCGATGATGAGCACAGCGTGGATGATGTATTTGCTGCGCCTGCGATATGCGGCTTCTCTGCGTTTTTTGTGGGTGTTCGCACTTGTCGTCATACTCTGTACCCCCTCTCAATCGTAGTGGACCAGCTTTTTCTCCGCCACGAACTGTACGATTGTGAGCGCCATGATGATCACAAAGCTCCACATGACGATGGCAGAGGCATAGCCCTTGTTGAATTTCTCGAAAGCCTCCCGGTAGAACATCACCATCAGGGTGGTGGTCTTTCTGTACGCCGGGTTTGAGGGTTTGACCAGCAGGTAGATCGTGTCAAACTGCTTCAGCGCGTTCATGGCCCGCATCAGCACCACGAAAAAGAGGGTGGGGCTGATCAGCGGCACGGTGATGTGGAAGAAGCGCTGCACCCCATTGGCGCCGTCGATCTCGCAGGCTTCGTAGTAGGAGCCGGCGATGGATTGCAGGCCGGCCAGGATCAGCACCAGGTCGTAGCCTACCGCGCTCCAGATGGAGATCATGGCCACGGAAACGATGGCGAGATTCGGGTCGGACAGCCAGTTTGGCCCCTGTATGCCGACAGCGCCCAGCAATTGGTTGAGTATGCCGCACTCGGCGTTGAAGATCCACTTCCAGACCATGGCCACTGCGGCGGGCGCCACCACCATGGGCAGGAAGTAAATGCCCCGGTACACGTCCCGGCCGCGGATCTTGCTGTTCAGCAGCACCGCAAGCACCAGGGCGAGGAACACCCCTACCGGCACGGTGAGGATCATGAAGTACAGGGTATTCCAGGTGGACTGCCAGATCTGTTTGTCGGAGAACAGCTTTTGGTAGTTCTCCAGCCCCACAAACTTGGACGGGCCCAGGCCCTGGGATTTCTGCAGGCTGAGCCAGATGGACTCGAAGAAGGGGTAGATGTTCAGCACCAAGAGGCCGATGATGGTGGGTGCAACCAATAGGTACGCCCAACCCCATTCGGAGCGGAATCGGCTTCCCCTGTGCCGCAAATCAGGTTGCACAGCTTGTGTGGTCACGCTGCGTCGCCTCCTTATTGCTCACGCGCGGGGGCGCATGATGAATTGAGAAGGAGGGAGGTTCTCGGGGAACCTCCCTCGAAAAGGTCCCGGGGGTTATCAGCCTGCTTCGATATCCATGATGTATGCGTGCATATCGTCGCAAACCTCTTCCACGGTCATGGCGCCGTTGTAGGCGGCGACCATGATCTCGAACTCATGGCCTTCCCACAGGCTCTTGTTGGGGGAGAATGGGAACTGTACGCCGTACTCGATCATCTCGGTATAGCAGCCGATGTTGATGTCGGGGAACAGTTCGGTGAAGTAGTGCTCGGTGCCCGCATAGGCGGGGATGGCGGCTTTCTCCTTGGCCTGCAGGATGTTGGCCTCCTCGGAGCCGCAGAAGGCGATGAAGTCCTTGACCACTTCGGGGTACTTGGTATTGGCGGCGCCGGCATAGCCCAGGCCGTTGTAGATGGAGGCGCGGACCTTGCCCAGGGGCAGGATGGCCAGGTCGAACTTGTCCTTGATGAACTCGTTGGTGGTGTAGGCGCTCATGTTCCAGCTGCCCACGAACTGCATGGCCAGACGGCCGGCCTGGAACTGTTCGTTGTTGTCCATGTCGGTGAAGCTCTCCAGGGAGGGGGACACGCCGTCCACCAGCATCAGGTCTACCCAGGCCTGGATGGCTTCCTTGGTCTCGGCCTTGTCGAAGCCGCTGACGCCGTCCTCAAAGATGAAGCCGCCGTTCTGGTACACGAAGTTGTAATAGCCGCTCTGGGTGTCGATGGGGGCGCCGAAGCCCATGATGCCCTTGTCGGGATCGGTGAGCTGCACGGCAACTTCCCGCAGGGTATCCCAGGTCCAGGTGTCGTCGGGATAGGCGACGCCGGCGTTGTCGAAGATCTCCTTGTTGTAGGCCAGGGCGATGGTGTCGTAGTCCTTGGGCACGGCGTACTGGGCGCCCTCATAGTTGTACAGCGCGGTGATGCCGGCGGGGTAGGGGCTGTAGTCCAGGTTCAGATCCGTCAGGTCCAGCATGGTGCCCGCAGACACGTACTTGAAGAACTGGTTGGAGTGCATCCAGAACACATCGGGCAATGCGCCGCCCATGGCCGCGGCTTCCAGCTTCATCCAGTACTGGTCCCAGGGGGTGACCTGGGTCTCGATGGTGACGCCGGGATGCTCTGCCATGTAGGCTTCCGCGATGGCCTTCATGCCGGGCTCCTGGTTGGTGTCCCAGAACCCGAAGGTGATGCGGGCCTGCTCTTCGGCTGTCGCAAAGCTGAACAGGGAGAGCAGCAGGCACAGGGCGAGAAGGGTGGCAAACAAACGTTTCATGGGAAAATACCTCCTTACAGTATTTTATACGGCCGATACTATCATTATCTCATCGATTTGTCAATCCCCCACAATGCAAAAATATTCAAATTACTTCTCCGGAAAGGGAGGGAAAAGCTTTCAAACCGCCGATGCGTTGACAGGGGCGCCCCGGGGACGTATAATACGGAAGACCCAACAAAGGATAAGGGAGGGGCGCACATGATCATCCATCACCCGGATACCGGGATCTTTCATTTGCAAAACCAACACTTCAGCTACATCCTCCAGGTAGAGCAGGGCGTCCTGCTCCACCGATACTGGGGCCCGGCCTTGGCGGATGGGCCCCTGGAGGGGCTGTTCGCGGCCCCCGGCGGCATCGTCCCCTTCGACACCCCCTTTTCCCGGCTGCCCCTGGAAGTGCCCACCAACGACACGGGCTATATGGGGCAGCGGGCCCTGGACGTGGTGAACGGCAGCGGGGACGACGTGCTCATGCTGCGCTATGAGGGGCACCGGATCCTCCCGGGCAAGCCCGGGCTCGCGGGGCTGCCCTCCTCCTATGCGGAAAAGGAAGAGGAGGCGCAAACCCTTCAGATCACCTTGCGGGACGGGGTGACCGGCCTGGAAGTCCTTTTGTCCTACACGGTGTTTTCCGGCTACGGAGTGCTGGCCCGCAGCACGCTGCTCACCAACCGGGGCGGGGCGGACATGGAGATCCGCCAGGCGGCACAGGCCGTGCGCCTCCCCCGGGAAGCCTCCGATCTCTTGTATCTCAAGGGGGCCTGGCTGCGGGAGCGGCAGGCCATCCGCCATCCATTGCCCCGGGCCGGTTTCACCCTGGACAGCAGGCGGGGCGCGTCGGGGCACGAGCACAGCCCTTTCCTGGCTGCCCTCACCCCCGACGCGGGGGAAGAGGCGGGGCTGGTGTACGCCATGACCCAGGTGTACAGCGGCAGCTTCCGCATGAGCACCGACGTGGGGGTGAACGACGAGCCCGTCATGCTGTGCGGCATGAATCCGGATGTGTTCAGCTGGCGGCTGGAGCCCGGCGCATCCTTCCAGGCCCCCGAGGCCCTCTTCGTCTGCTCCTCCCGGGGGCTGGGGGGGCTGTCCGCCCTGACCCATCCCTTCATCCGGGAGCGGATTTGCCGGGGTGCCTGGCGGGACCGGGAGCGCCCCATCCTCATCAACAACTGGGAGGCCACCTACTTCGACTTCAACGAGGACAAACTGCTGGACATCGCCCGGGCGGGGGCGGAGATCGGCTGCGAACTCTTCGTCATGGACGACGGCTGGTTCGGCAGGCGCGATCTGGACAACTGTTCCCTGGGAGACTGGGTGATCCATCCCGAAAAGCTGCCCGGCGGCCTGAAGCAGCTGGTGGACCGGGTCCATGACCTGGGCATGATGTTCGGCATCTGGTTCGAGCCCGAGATGGTCTCCCCGGACAGCGACCTGTACCGGGCCCACCCCGACTGGTGCCTCCACGTGGCGGAGCGGCCCCGCACCACCGCCCGCAATCAACTGATCCTGGACCTGGCCCGCACCGAAGTGCAGGACTACATCATCCGGGCCGTGGGGGACGTGCTGCGCAGTGCCCCCATCGACTACGTGAAATGGGACATGAACCGCAACATGTCAGAGGCTTTCTCCGCCGCCCTGCCGCCCCGGCAGCGTCTGGAGTCCCAGCACCGCTACATGCTGGGCCTGTACCGGGTGATGGAGGAACTGACCCGGTCCTTCCCCCAGGTGCTGTTCGAGGGCTGCTCCGGAGGCGGCGGCCGCTTTGACACCGGGATCCTGTGCTACATGCCCCAATACTGGACCAGCGACGACACGGACGCCTACGAGCGCCTGCGCATCCAGTACGCCACCTCCCTGCTCTACCCCATCAGCGCCATGTGCGCCCACGTGAGCGCGGTGCCCAACCACCAGACCGGCCGCACTATATCCTTCGAGACCCGCTGCCTGGTGGCCATGGGGGGCAATTTCGGCTTCGAGCTGGATCTGTCCCGCACCGAGCCGAAAGACCTGGCCACCGCCCGGCAAGCCATCCGGGAATACAAGCGCCTGCGGAGCCTGATCCGGGAGGGAGACTTCACCCGCCTGGCGGACCCCTTCCGGGACAGCAGCCTGTGCGCCTGGCAGTTTGCCGCAAAAGACGGGAGCCGCTGCCTGGTGCTGGTATACAGGGGCCTGGTACAGCCCAACGGCAGGCCCTACCGGGTATTCCCCAGGCTGCCGGAGGAGGACGTCCTGTACCGGGAGAAAGCCGGCGGCATCCGGGCTACGGGGGGCGCCCTGAACCGCGTGGGCATCCCCCTTCCCGAGGCAACGGAAGACTTTGCCAGTTACCTCTTCGAGTTTGTGCGGGAAGAGGCGCCGGGTACGCAACAATTAACTTGACGAAATGCGCCCGGTGGGGTATAATGCAAAGGTGTTGTGAAAATCTCCGTGCCATAGACAGCGGGTGCCATGCATAAGGCCCACCGGGCCGCCCGCCGAGGCGCAATCGGGATGAACTTTTCATCGCCTTGCGCTGTTGTGCGCGAGGCGATTTTTGCAGCGTCCGATCCGGGACAAGAAAAGAGGTGCTGAAACATTGTCCAAGAATTTCGAACTGAAAAAAGCGGTTGTCGTTGAGATCAAGGAGCGCTTTGAAAACGCCCATTCCGCCATCTTCCTGGATTACAAGGGATTGACGGTGGCTGAGGCGACCGAGCTGCGCAGGCAGTGCCGCGAGCAGGGTGTAGAATACGTGGTACTCAAAAACACCATGATCGACCTGGCTGTCAAAGACCTGGGCATCCAGGGTTTCGACGAGTATCTGAAGGGGCCCACCGCCGTGGCCTTCGGCATGAATGACGCAGTGGCCCCCGCCAAGATCCTTACCGAGTTTATCAGGAAGACCAAGAAGACCACCATCAAGTGCGGCCTGGTCGAAGGCAAGCTGCTGGATGTGGCCGGCGTGCGGGCCCTGAGCGAACTGCCGCCGAAGGAGGTCCTGATCGCCAAGATGATGGGCAGCCTGAATGCCCCCATCACCAACTTCGTGGGCGTCCTGTCCGCGACCCTGCGCTCCCTGGTGTACGCCATCGACGCAGTACGCAAGCAGAAATCCGGAGAAGAATAATTCAAACAAATCGAGGAGGATATCATCATGAATCGCGAAGAGATCATTTCCGCTATTGAGTCCATGACCGTATTGGAGCTGGCCGAATTGGTAAAGGCCCTGGAAGAGAAGTTTGGCGTGTCCGCTGCCGCCCCCGTGGCCGTAGCCGCCGGCCCCGCTGCCGCCGCCCCCGTTGAAGCCGCTGAAGAGAAGACCGAGTTCGACGTGATCCTGAAGGAGATCGGCGCCGAGAAGATCAAGGTCATCAAGGTCGTCCGCGAAGTAGTCTCCGGCCTGGGCCTGAAGGAAGCCAAGGAACTGGTGGACAGCGCCCCCAAGCCCCTGAAGGAAGGCATCTCCAAGGAAGAGGCCGAGAAGATCAAGAAGCAGTTCGCCGATGTGGGCGCCACTGTGGAGATCCAGTAAGTTCCCGATCGTATAGGTATCGGCCGTCGCATTTTTGCGGCGGCCCTTTTTTCTGTGGATGGAAGCAGGCGCACAGGACAATCCCCATGGCGCTATCATGGACAGCGACTTTCAGGATCCCGATTGACAGGAGCCGGATCTTGCGGCTATAATAAGCCATCAAGCGGGAGGAGCGATGCAACATGAACACGACAGCGCTTGGCGCTTACCTGGAAAGCCCCAAAGCCGCACAGGCCCTTGCCCTGCTGTATGGAACGGAGCGCATCCCGGCGCAAAAAGAACGGTACCGCCTCCTTTTGCAACGGCATCGGGCGTTCTTCGGGGAGAGAGAGCGGGTATGCTTCTGCTCCGCCCCCGGCCGCAGCGAGATCGCAGGCAACCACACCGACCACAACAACGGCAGGGTGCTGGCCGCCGCCGTGCATCTGGATACGGTGGCAGCCGTCTCTCCCGCCGAAGGGAATCTGGTGCGCCTCTATTCGGATGGATACGAGCAGCCCTTCGTGGTGGACTTGGGGGACCTCACGGTGCGCCCGGAAGAAGCGGGAACGTCCTCTGCCCTGATTCGAGGCGTGGCGGCAGGCTTCAAAGACCGGGGACTGCCCGTGGGCGGTTTTGACGCCGTGGTCACCAGCACCGTGGGCAAAGGCTCGGGCCTGTCCTCATCCGCTGCCTTTGAGGTGATGCTGTGCGAGATCTTGAACGCCCTGTACGGACAGGAGAAACTGGACGAGCAGGAGCGGGCGCGCATCTCCCAATACGCGGAAAACGTCTTCTTCGGAAAGCCCAGCGGCCTGCTGGACCAGATGGCCAGTTCCGTGGGGGGCCTTGTCACCATGGACTTTGGGCGCAGCCCCGCCGCCATCGAGGCGCTCAGCTTCGACTTCGAGGCCCAGGGCTATGCGCTCGTGGTGTTAGCGGCAGGGGGCGATCACGGGGAGCTCACCGATGAGTACGCCGCCATCCCCAGAGAGATGCGACAGGTAGCAGGACTGCTGGGTGGGAAAGTGCTGCGGGAGATCCCCAGGGAACGCATGGAAGAGGCCATCCCCCGGATCAAAAACAGGGTAAGCGACCGGGCGATCCTCCGGGCCCTGCACTTTTACGACGAGGACGCCCGGATCCCCGGCCTGGTACATGCCCTGAAGCAGGAAGACCTGAAAGCCTTCCTCGCGGGCATCATCGCCTCGGGGCAGAGCAGCTGGACCCTGCTGCAGAACCTTTTCGTCCCCGGCCGGGAAAACCACCAGGAACTGGTGCTGGCCATGGAGCTGAGCCGGCGCATATTGAAGGACCGGGGAGGCGCCTGGCGGGTCCACGGCGGCGGTTTCGCGGGCACCATTCTGGCCTTCGTTCCCCTTTCCCTGGTTCCGGACTATGCTGCCCGGATGAACGCCGTGTTCGGGGAGGAAGCCTGCACCGTGCTGCGGGTGCGTCCCGTGGGCCCCTGTACCCTGCCGGAAAGCTAACGTTGTCAAGCCCTGGGACTGCCGCGGCGATCCGGCCGCGGCAGTTTCTTTTTTGGGATGGCCAAAGACCGGAAATCCTCAAGGGGCTCCCACTTCCGGCTTTCTTTTTCCGCACATACTTTCCCTTGTTCCGCTTATTGTTCGTGTTTTCGCACTTTCCAGACCAAAGTCTTCTGTATACTACCCATATCCATGCATCGTGATTTTTCCGGTATTTTCCTCATGCCCCTGTCAGCCAGGAGTGTGCAGCGTGCTATTTTCCGGCAAGATTTTTCAAATCTTTCCCGGTTCTTTCCTTAATTCCCTCTTGACTCCCCAAAATGGTCCGCTTCGTCCCTGATATAAGACCGTAGTCTGTTGATATTTTAATGTGGTTGACGCCCCTTTGTGGACAAACCCCTCTGCACACACCCCATCCACAGGTCCAATATGTGGAAATCCCCGGCAAATGGTGCTGTGTAACGCCTTTTTCTGTGGAAAACCCTGTGGATGATGTGGATATCTTATCTGTAATTCCCTATTTGCCGTATGCAGGCCCGGGCGCCGGATACCGAACAAGGAAACCACAAGCCGTCTTTTCTCGAGATCCCGGGCCAAAGGATGGCGAATATTCCCATCTTTCACCACACAGCCCTTCAGAGGCCTTCAGAACGGCTTCAACGAGGCTTCAGTGAGCACAAAGAAGCCGCACCGGAGATGCCCGGTGCGGCGGGAAGGGAGCCCCTTTACGGGGTTTCTGTGGTCTTTTTTCGGGGTGCCCGGCGCTTGGGTGCGGGTTTCTCCGCTGCCGGGGCATTCTCCTCAGCGGGCTTCTCTGCAGCCGCTTTCTTCGCCGGAGATCTCCGCTTTACGGGTTTCTTCTCTTCGGCAGGCTTTTCCTCCGCTGGTTTCTCCTCGGCAGGTTTTGCCTCCTTGGGTTTCGCCGCGGCCTTCCGGGTACTGGGCTTGGGCTCCTCTGCCACGGGCGCCTCCTTTGCCGCGGGTTCCTCCGCCGCAGGTTCTTCCGCCGCGGGCGCTGCACCGCCGCTCAGAGACTGGTACAGGGCGATGTACTTGCCCGCGGACTGATCCCATCCGTACTTGCCCCGCATGGCCTGGCGCATCAGCTTGGTCCAGATGTCCTTCTCCTCGTTGTAGTAGCGGACGGCCCGCTGGATGACGTGGAGCATGTCGTGGGCGTTGTAGTTGAAGAACGTAAAGCCGTTACCCTGGCCGGTGAAGCGATTGTAGGACAACACCGTATCCCTCAGGCCCCCGGTCTCCCGGGTGATGGGAAGGGTGCCGTAGCGCAGGGCGATCATCTGGCTAAGCCCGCAGGGTTCGAACATGGAAGGCATCAGGAACATGTCGGCGCCCGCGTAGATACGATGGGCCAGGGGGCCGTTCATCTCGAAACGGGCGGCGATCTTGCCTGCATACTTCCACTGGGCCCAACTGAACAGGTCCATGTACTTGTCTTCGCCCATGCCCAACACCACCAGCTGAGCGCCGGTGGCCATAATGCCGTCCAGCACCCGGTCCACCAGATCCAGCCCCTTTTGACCGGACAGGCGGGTGATCATGGCGATCAGGGGCGTATCGGCACTTTCGTCCAGGTGCAGCTCTTTTTGCAGCGCCAGCTTGTTCTGGACTTTCAGCTCAATGGCTTCTGCCGTGTACTGCCTGGCAATGGCAGGGTCGGTAGCGGGGTCGTATTCCACCAGATCGATGCCGTTGAGAATGCCCACCAGGTCCCCAGCCCGCGCCCGCAGCAGCCCGTCCAGCCGCTCCCCGTAGTAGGCGGTCTGGATCTCCTGGGCATAGGTTGGGCTGACCGTGGTGATCTTGTCGGCATAGGTGAGGCCGCCCTTCGTGAAGGAGCACTGGCCAAAGAATTCCATGTGTTGCGACGTGTAGGCATCGTTGCCCAGGGCCACCAGGTCCTCGATCTCGGCGATGGGGAACAACCCCTGATACTGCAGGTTGTGGATGGTATACACCGTCCGGATCTTCTTGTACAGGGGGAGCACCCGGTATTGGATCTCCAGCATGGGGGCGACCAGCCCGGTCTGCCAGTCGTTCAGGTGCAGCACATCGGGCACAAAGTCGATTTGGGGCAGGGCTTCCAGCACAGCCCGGCAGAAGTAGGCGAAGCGCTCGCCCTCATCCCCTCCCAGCCCATAGATGTAGCTGCGGCCGAAATAGTACTCGTTGTCGATGAAATAGTAGGTAACGCCTTCCAGGTTCAGCTTTTCGATGCCCACGTACTGCCTTCTCCAGCCCATGTTGACGTAGAAGAAGAGGACGTGCTCCATGCGGGAACGCAGGTGTTCGGGGATGCTGCTGTACAGGGGGGTGATGACCCGGGCATCCACGCCCTGTCTCACCAGCTCCTTGGGCAGCGCGCCCACCACATCGGCGAGCCCGCCTGTCTTGGAAAAGGGAACGCATTCAGACGCAACCAACAACACTTTTAGCATAGCATATTCCTCCTAACTTAGAGGGTAAAATTCTTTTTGATCACGATGGGGTAACCCTTCTGGCCGATCAGCCTGCCCTCCCGGATCGTGACCCCCTTGTCAAAGATGACGTGTTCGACCTCCACATTTTCCCGGATGTCGCTTTCCTGCATGATGATGGAATTGCGCACCACGGCGCCCTTGCGCACGCGGACGCCCCGGAACAGCACGCTGTTTTCCACGCGGCCCTCGATGACGCAGCCGTCCGCGAGCAGGGAATTGATGGCCACCGCGCCCTTGGCATAGCGGGCGGGCACCTCGTCCCGTACTTTGGTGAATACCGGGGAGGCGAACAGGTCCTTGCGGGTCGCCTCGTCCAGCATGTCCATGTTGAAGGCGTAGTAGCTGGGGATGGATTCCACCCGCTTGTGATAGCCCGTGTACTCGTGGCCGCGGACCAGGTAATTGCCCCGGTCCAGGAAGCCGGCTTTGATGGCCTGGTGGATGCTGTAGATGCCCTTTGCGTGGGCCTGCTCCACCAGCAGCACCAGCAGTTCCCGCTTCATCAGGAACACGTTCATGCTGAAGTTTTCCAGCTCGTGGTGCTCCGCCCCCATCTCAATGTTCCGCACCGCGCCCTCTTCGTCCAAATCGAGGTAGCAATGCTGGGCTGTGTTGGAAGAGGACGATCGATCTTCGATGGGGTACTTGGTGTACAGCATGGTGACGTCGGCGCCGGATGCCACGTGTTCGTCGAGCACGTTGTCGAAGGTGGTGTTGAACACCGAATAGGTGCTGCACAGGATCACATACTCCTGATTGGACCGCTTGACATAGCTGATGTTGGAGCGCAGCGCATCCACGGTGCCCTGATAGGTGCCCTGGTTCTCCCGGGTCTGGAAGGGCGGGAGGATGAAAAGGCCGTCGTTCTTGGTGTGCAGATCCCACTCTTTGCCGGCACCGATATGGTCCATCAGGGAGTGATAGTTCTTTTGCATGATGACCCCTACGTTTTTGATGTCGGAATTCACCATGCTGCTGAGCATGAAGTCGATGATGCGATAGCGGCCCACCACGGGCAACGCTGCCACCGCACGGGAAGCCGTCAGTTCACGCAGCGCAAAGTCGTCTTTGGTGGTGTAGATGATGCCCATTACATCCTTCATCTTAGGCCCCCTCCTCTCTGCCGTCAGACTGCTGGCCGGGCAGGACCACACTGCCGCGTTCCAGAACGACCTCGGAGCCCACCAGGGCGATCTCGCTGTCGCCCCCGTCGCCCACGACACAGTCCGCGCCGATGATGGTGTTTTCGCCGATGATGCTGCGCCGGACTACCGCCCCTGAACAGATGACGGAACCCGGCATGACGACGCTGTCCTCCACCAGGGCGCCTTCTTCCACGGTGGCGCCCGCGAACAGCACCGAGCGCAGCGCAGTGCCGTAGACCTCGCAGCCTTCGGTCACCATGGAGCCTTCCACGCAGGCTTTGTCCCCCACGTAATGGGGTACCATGATGGGGTTGCGGGCGTAGATGCGCCAGCTCTTGTCGTACAAATTGAAGCGGGGGGGATCCGAGATCAGATCCATGTTGCTGTCCCACAGGGACCGGATGGTGCCCACGTCTTTCCAGTAATCCTCGAAGCGATAGGCCGATAGGCCCAGGCCGTCCGCCAGCATGGCAGGAATGATGTTTTTCCCGAAGTCGTTGTGGCTGTTGGGGTTTGCCTCGTCGTCTTCCAGGTACTTGCGCAATACGGACCAGTTGAAGACGTACACGCCCATGCTGGCCAGGTTGCTCTTGGGCTCTTTGGGCTTCTCCTCAAACTCGGTGATGTTGTCCTCTTCGTCCGTGTTCATGATGCCGAAGGAGGGCGCATCCTCCCAGGGCACCGGGCGCACCGCGATGGTGCAGTCTGCGCCCCGTGCAATGTGGCTGCTCAGCATGGCGCGGTAGTTCATTTTGTAGATGTGGTCGCCGGACAGAATCAGTACATACTCGGGATCATACTGTTCGATGAAAGGGATGTTTTGGTAAATGGCGTTGGCCGTCCCCCGGTACCATTCACCGCTCTTGCTGGTCATGTAGGGGGGCAGAACGAAGACGCCGCCCTTGTTCAGGTCCAGGTCCCAGGGCAAGCCGCTGCCGATGTAGCGGTTCAGTTCCAGGGGCTGGTACTGGGTCAGCACGCCCACCACGTCAATGAGGGAGTTCGAGCAGTTGGACAGGGGAAAATCAATGATGCGATATTTCCCGCCAAACGGGATGGCAGGCTTGGCCACCTTTTTGGTCAGCAGCCCCAACCGGCTTCCTTGTCCGCCGGCAAGCAGCATGGCGATACACTGCTTCTTTTGCACCTTTTCATCAACTCCTTTACACATAGATACAGTATAACCATCCAATAACATTATACAGCACTTCGGGCCAAAATGCTACTGTGTCGCGCAAAAAAGGGGATAAAATAATATTTTGCCCCAAACCGGCGCTTTTAATGGAAGGATCCCGATACTTCTGTCCTATCCCTTGCCGGAACCGGCTGGGGAGAGGAAGCGCACCGGCAGCCCGTCCGGATTGCCGCCCGGCTGAAAAGAAAGCGCATGCTCGGGATGCATCAGCGCATATTCTTCCTGAAATTCCGCCGCGTCTTCCAGTACTGCTTTTCCCGCCGGATGGTGTTGATGATGTCTCCCCCCAGAAAGAGGAAAAGGTTGAGCAGGGCGAAGATGATCATCAGTTTGGTGGACAAGCCGCCCGTGATGAAATAATACAGGTATAGCGCCGCGTCCAGCATCGCCAGGTACTTCATCTTGACGGGGAGGAAGAAGAAGAGGGTCAGCTGGAAATCCGGATTCATGACGGCAAAGGCCAGGAAGAGGGATAGATTCAGGAAATGGTTGGTAGCGCCTCCGGAAATCATGGCAGCGATGATGTTGCCCAATACCCCCGTCCAATAGAACATATTGAACTTTACGGTGCCCCACTGGTTCTCCAACACGATCCCAATCATCCAGTACAGGTACAGGCTGAGCAGGATAAAGATCAGGGAACTGTTGGGCGGCAGAATGGTAAAGGTGAGCAGGCGCCAGATCTGCCCCGAAAGGACCATCGAGCGATCCAGGTACAGCATTGCGTACAAGTTGATGGGCAGCAGCAGGTCCAGAATATACACCGTAGCCATGCCAAAAACGATGTAGTTCATCAGATTGCTGATGGCAAACCTGCGGAAAAAACGTCTAATCGGTTCCGGAATTTTCATTTCGCATCCCCTTCCTGGTGCCATTACGGGGCACCCGCCATCGTGTGCGCCAAAGCGCTTCATAAAGAAAGATCGTAGTTCACCGTGATTCGAAGCCGGTTTTTTACAGGAAATCCTCCCGCCCGCCTAGACAAAGCGGGTGCTGATCTCTCCACTGGAGAGCACCTCCTCCCCGCCCCCGGGCCAGCGCACCCAAAGCCCGAAGTCTTCCCCAATGCCCAGGGCCAGGGCTTCCCGGGGCTCCCCCCGCCCCAGCACCAGGATCCGCCGCCCGGCCACCGGACAGGCTGCCCGGTAGACCGCAAGGTGGCAGCGTTCCGCGCCCTGGTACAACCCGTGAAAGCGGGCCAGGATATCCATTGCCAATTCCCGGGCCGCTCCCTCGGGCAGGGCTTCCCGGGCGTACAGCGCCCCGGCGATATCGGCCAGCTCCCGTGGGAACCCGCCGTCGGGCTCCCGGAGGTTGACGCCGATGCCCACCACCGCCCAGGCGAGCCGCCCCCTCGGGTTCGTCTGCCCCTCGGTGAGGATGCCGCACACCTTCCTGCCCCGGAGCAGCAGGTCGTTCACCCACTTGACCTCGCAGGGGAAACCCCTGGCCCGAAGGGCTTCGTACACCGCCACCGCCGCCTTGGTGGTGAGGGTGAGGGATGCGCAGGCCGGGAGGGTGGGCCGCAGCAGGACGCTCATGTACAGGCCGTCCCCCTGGGGAGAATAGAAAGAACGCCCCCTCCGCCCCCGCCCCGCGTTCTGGCTGCGGGCAATCACCACGGCGCCTTCAGCCTCCCCCTGCCGTGCGAGGTCTTTGGCGTACAGGTTGGTGGAATCCACCGAATCCAGCAGGATGAGCCGGTAAAAGGGGGAAAGGCCCCCCCATTCCGCCGCCGTCACGAAGGCCTCCGGATCAGACCGGGATTGGGCATCAGCTCGGTGCCCAGGTAGATCCAACCCGCCAGGCTCTCTACGGTCTGGTCGCCGACATAAAAGCGCACCCGGTCCACGGCCTCCAATTCGCATAAGGTGTTGACCATGGCGTAGATCAGCAACCGCTCCTGCTGCCGGCTCATCCCCTGGCACAAGCGGTAGAAGTTGCCGGACAGGTTCACCAGGGCGCAGCCGTCCTCCAGCCGGATGCCGATGATGTCCGCCTCCGAGACCCCCTCGGGCATCACAGAAAGCATCCCCGCCCCCGGCGCCTCCATGAGGCTGCACAACAGGATCCGTGGCGCCGTGGCGCTCCTGCAATCCATGGGCCGCCGGACCGGAGTCAACATGCCCGAATCATCGGCGTAGTACAGGGTGCTCATGGTGGCCACCACGTCGTTGAACGCCGCCGGGATCATGATCCCCCCTTCGAAATGCAGCATCCCCTGGGGACCCTGGACTCTGGTCAGGGGATTCCCGTCGATGCATACCATGATGCCGTCCACCCGGGGCAGCGCCCGGCACAGGGTGTAGCTGAGAGAGGCGTACATCTGCCAGGCCGGGATGCCCGCCGTCTCCAGCTGGGCTTTGATCTGGCCGGGGAAAGAGAGGCGAATCACCCGCCGCCCATCCTCCAGGGTGAGGCGCTCGGGAGCGCAGCTGGTCATGGCGCTGCCGGGGATGACCCTTCTGCTTCCTTTGTCGGATCCCCTGCGCAGCGCTTCGAGCAGGGTCGCCGCCGGATCCCGCTCCAGCACCAGTTCCCGCAGTTCGGGGAGCAGCCGGCTCTGGTCCTGTGTTCCGAAATACAATGTAAAAGTCCGAAGGATCTGGGCTGCCGCCGGGTTCTCCTCGAAACGCTGGGCATCCACCTGTTGCTGGGCCCACAGGGCGGTGAGGGTTTCGGACACAAATCGCAGGGTGCCGTTGGGCAGCCCGGTGCCGCTCTCCTCCTTGCCGTCAATGAGTACGTTGACCTGTTTGATGCCGTCCAGGCCGATCAGGGTATTGACCACGGCGGCCTTCAGCCAGACCAGCTCCTGGGCGTTCAGGGTCAGGGCGTCCACCGACAAGTCGACCGTGGCAATGCCCTGGCTGATTTCCAGGGCGCGAAGCCTTGTCCCCGCCGGGGCCACGGGCAGCAGGCTGTCCGTGCCGGTACTCTCCAACAGCAGTTCCAGCGCCTTTTCCGCGGCGGACTCGTCCCCCATCAGGCGGATGCTGCGGGAAAGGGGAATGAGCTGCTGCATGTCCATGGAGATAAAGTACAGGGTGATGCGCTGGGCCCGGTCGGCACGGCTGTCCCCGACGGGCGCCGGCGGCACGGTCGCGGTGCTTTCGGGGAGCACCGTATCCCCCGCGGTCTCCACCTGGGTCAGGGAGATCGACACGCAGCCGCTGGTGAATAGCAGCGCCGCCAGGATCAAAAAGAGTGCCAGACGCTTCATGCCGCTCTCCTTTCTCATGCGGTCAGGTTGATGATGGGCAGTTCCACCGTGAAGGTGCTGCCCACATTCTCTTCGCTGTCCACATCAACAGTGCCCTCGTGCATCAGGATGAACTGTTTGACGATGGAAAGCCCCAGACCCGTTCCCCCGGTGGTCCGGGCCCGGGCCTTGTCCACCCGGTAGAAGCGGTCGAACACGTGGATCAGGTCTGCCTTGGGTATGCCGATGCCGGAGTCGGAGACGGTAACCCGGGCCATGCGCCCGTTGCGCCCCACTTCGGCCCGGACAAAGCCGCCGTCCGGGGTGTATTTCACCGCATTGTCCATGAGGTTGTAAAACACCTGGCTCAGCTTGCGGGCGTCTGCCATGGTCTCGATCCGGTCCTTCACCACCACGTCCATATGGATGCCCCGCTTTTCCGCCAGGGGCCGCAGGCGGTACGCCGTCTCGTCGATCAATTCGTCCAGGCGCAGCAGTTCGGGCTTGAGCTCTTGCCGGCCGCTGTCGATATTCACCAGGGTGAGCAGGTCCCCCACGATGGCGTTCAGCCGGTCGATCTCCGCATCGATGTCCCCCAAAAATTCCGCTTGCATCTCGGGATCGTACACATCCTGGTACTGCAGGGTCTGGATCAGGACCTTCATGGTGGACAGAGGGGTTTTGAGCTCGTGGGAGGCGTTGGATACGAACTGGTTGCGGGTCTGGTCCAGCCGTTCCAGCCGCTGGCACATCATGTTGAAGGCCTCCGCCAACTGGGAATACTCGTTGTGCCCCCGCACGGTGACCCGGCTGCTCAGATCGCCGTTGGTCATCCGGGCGATGCCGGCAGAAAGTTCTTCGATAGGCCGCGTGAACAGGCGGGTTACCAGCACCGACATCGTCAGCACTGCCAGGGCCACCAGCACCAACCACACCGTCATGCGCAGCTGCATCCGGGTAAGGTTGTCGAACACCTCCCGGGCATCGGACAAATACAGCACCACCCCTGCCAGCCGTCCCTCCACCGGGATGGGCGCGGTATACACCCCCATCAGGGCGTCTCCCCGGGCAGAAAAGCTGAGGCTGCGCAAAAAGGTACTGCTGCTGCTGCGCAAATCGTAAAAGCCGTAGGTGGAGGCGCCGCCTCGCAGGACGTGGGCCACCTCCTGCAGGGCCAGGCGCTGACCGTTGGCTTGGGACAGGGAGTCCGCCTGGGCCACCCCCTGGGTGTCCAGCACGATCACCCGGCTGTCGGATTGTTCCGCTGCCTCCAGCACCTGAGCGTACAGCGCCCCGGCATCCCGATCGCCCAGCACGGACACGAAGCCCGCCGCCAGGTCCTCGGTCATCCGCTGTTCTTCCCGCACCTTCTGGGAAAACAGATATTCGCCTACCATGCGGATCAGCATCGTGGCCACGATGGCGAAGGCCACGCAAATGATGATCAGGTAGGCGAGTACGATCCTCCAGCGAATGGAGCACAGGGTCTTTTTAATCCTTGTCGGTAAAATAATATCCCACTCCCCATTTGGTGAAGATATATTCGGGCTGGGCCGGATTCCTCTCGACCTTTTCCCGCAGACGGCGGATGTGTACATCTACCGTGCGCAGGTCCCCCAGGTAATCATACTTCCAAATGGTCTCCAGCAGCTCTTCCCGGCTGAACACCTTGCCCCGGTTGGAGGCAAACAAATGCAGCAGGTCAAACTCTTTGGCGGTCAGATTGGCCTCCCGGTCCCCCACCATCACCGAGCGATTGTTCAGGTTGATCTCGATCTCCCGGGCCCGCAGGATCTTGGAATCCTGCTCGCGCTTGTTCTGGTTGATGCGCCGGAAGATGGACTTGATCCTGGCCTTGACCTCCAGGATGTTGAAGGGCTTGGTCATGTAGTCGTCCGCACCGTACTCCAGACCCAGGATCTTGTCCAGGTCCTCGCCCTTGGCGGTGAGCATGATGATGGGCACGTCGCTCTTCTCCCGGATGCGTTGGCATACCTCGATGCCCCCGATGCCTGGCAGCATAACGTCCAGCAAGATCAAGTCATACTTGCCCGCGAAAAACATTTCCACGGCCTCTTCGCCATTGCCCGCAGACCCGGTCTCATATCCGTCCTGTTCCAGGGAGTATTTCAGACCCTTGACGATCATGGGCTCGTCGTCAACGATCAGTATGCGCTTGGCCATCAGCCCAAACCTCCTTCACGATCACGCACTCGTACAAGTTCCCTTCTATAGTATATACCTTTTGTCAGTTTTTTTCAAGAATAGGAAGGGACAGAAGCGGTTGCGGAGGGGATTTTACATATATTATACGAAAAAGATACGCCCGGTCGGCAGCCGTTCAGTCGTTCACGATCAGCTCCCCCAGGGGCCGCTTGGGGACGTGATGCACGTCCTCACCGTCCCGCCAGTAGGCGATTTCCCCGCTCTGCGCCTCCTCGATCACGATCTGGTCCAGGCCCTTTCCCAGCGCCAGCACCAAAACGGGTTCCAGCCGCTCATGTAGCCCCAGCGCCCCGTGGACCGCATCGGGATCGAAAGCGCCGATCATACAGCCTCCAAGCCCCATCTCCGCCGCGCCCAGCAGGATGGTCTGGGCTGCAATGCCCACATCGATGAGGAAACGCCCGCCCCTCGGCGCGATCTCGTGATCCATCAGGATGACGATGTAGGCCGTTGGCTGTTCCCCTTCCCGGGGCAGCTGCAGCCCCTTCAACCGCCCTGCCCACCGCAAATGGGGCCGGATCAGTCGGTTGGTTTCCTCCTCGTTGGAAAGGTAGTACTTGAGCACCTGCAGGTTGGCACTGCTGGGGGATAGCCTGGCATAGCCCACCAGGGTGCGCAGGGTCTCCCGCTCTATGACATGGCGCTCGTCAAATCCCCTGTGGCTGCGACTACGGCATACCAGTCGTCCAAAGTCCATGGGCTCGCCTCCTCTCTGTTTTCCGGCCCAGGGTGTTCTCCATCCTTCATGTTTTGAATGATACCCCGCTTTCCCGGGCCTGTCAATGGGGGAAGGGCAGCAGACTACGAATGCCCGGAAAATAATCCGACATCCGTTGACGATTCTGTGTTTCTTATGGTATCCTCTCCATAGCAGAGGGTTCCGGTTCACGTGGTCCTTTGCGGTGATATGGCTTTATTCCGTCATTTTTTCTCTCTGTTTTTCTGCCCCCTTGTCGTTCCCCACGCACATTGTACCAAAACACCCGGGAGATGCGACAGGCATCTAAAAAAACCCGAAAAGGAGAGATGCATCATGAATATCGCGGTCGCGGGTACCGGATATGTGGGCCTTTCCATCGCGACCCTGCTGGCGCAGCACCACAGCGTCACGGCGGTGGACATCCTGCCCGAAAAGGTGGCGTTGATCAACCGTCGCTGCTCCCCCATCCAGGACGAGTACATCGAGCGCTATCTGGCGGAAAAGGAGCTGGACCTCACGGCCACCACCGAGGCCGAGCCCGCCTACCGGAAGGCCGAGTTCGTAGTCATCGCCACCCCCACCAACTATGACAGCAAGCTGAACCACTTCGACACCTCTGCGGTGGAGTCGGTGATCGCCCAAGTCCTGGAGGTCAATCCGAAAGCCTTCATGGTCATCAAGTCCACCGTTCCCGTGGGCTTTACGGAATGGGCCCGGGAAAAGTACGGCGCCTGCAGGCTGCTGTTTAGCCCGGAATTCCTGCGGGAGAGCAAGGCCCTGTACGACAATCTGTACCCCTCCCGCATCATCGTGGGTACCGATCCGGAAAATCCCCTGCTGATGCAAGCCGCCAGGACTTTCGCTTCCCTGTTGCAGGAGGGTGCGCGAAAGCCCGACATCGATACCCTGTTCATGGGCTTTACCGAGGCCGAAGCGGTAAAGCTCTTCGCCAACACCTATCTGGCGCTGCGGGTTTCCTATTTCAATGAGCTGGACACCTACGCGGAGATGAAGGGCCTATGTACCCGGGATATCATCCGGGGCGTGTGCCTGGATCCCCGCATCGGCGACCACTACAACAACCCCTCCTTCGGCTACGGCGGCTACTGCCTGCCCAAGGACACCAAGCAGCTGCTGGCCAATTACAGCGCTGTGCCCCAAAACCTGATCGAAGCCATCGTGGCAGCCAACCGTACCCGCAAAGACTACATCGCGAACCGGGTCCTCTCTATCGCAGGCGCCTACGAGGCCAACGACGATTGGTGCGAATCCAAGGAAAAGGAAGTGGTGGTGGGGGTATACCGGCTGACCATGAAAGCCAACTCGGACAACTTCCGACACTCCTCTATCCAGGGCGTCATGAAGCGCATCAAGGCCAAGGGCGCCCGGGTCATCATCTATGAGCCCACCCTGAAGGAGGGCAGCACCTTTTTTGGCAGCCTGGTGGTAAACGACCTTCGCACCTTCAAGGCCCGAAGTGCCGCCATCATCGCAAACCGCTACGACGACGCCCTGGACGACGTGGCGGACAAGGTGTACACCAGAGACCTGTTCCGGCGGGACTGAGCCCCGGGAAATTCAAGGTTTGACGCAGTTTACACAGAACCGCGGCTGTACAAACTACGTCAATCATGGTACAATGACTCGCGTATTTTGAAGAAAGGTCGGAAGCAATCATGGCCGAAAGATCCACCCGATCCCGCCTGCTTGCCCTGTTGGCTGCGCTTTTCCTGGCGCTGGCCCTGTGCGTCTGTGCCATGGCAGAGGAAAGCGGCAGCTATGACAGCGCCGATCCGGGCTCCCTCAAGGACAGCGACCTGGTGGCCAAAGCCGCCCTGGTCATGGACGCCAAGACCGGCACGGTACTCTACGAGAAAAACGCCCGGCGCAAGACCTTTCCCGCCAG
>JAAYOH010000063.1 GCA_012520375.1 Clostridiales bacterium | reverse complement strand
TCGACTGACTGCAGTTCCTGCGCGGAATAAAAACGCACGGGCAACCGATTTTCACGGCAATACGCGCGAAATCCTTGCTCATCTTCCTTTACATCGATGGAAGCCATGGCTTTTATCGCGCGTCTGTCGATTCCCTTCGCGGACAGAGCGCAATCCACCGCCTCGGAGATTGTTTCGGCAGGTGTTCCGCGCTTACAGCCGATGCCAACGTGCAAAATGCGCGGGATCAGACGGAGCGTGGTATCAAATGGAGCCGCATCGGACTTTACGGAAACGACCGCGCCGCACCTTCCCTCGCTGCTCAGAAACACGCCGGCGGGCAAGTTGCCGCAGATCTCATAATCGGACACAAGAGGCAAATCACGTTGCAGGATTGCCGCAGCGTACGCTTTGGCGCTTTCCATCGAGTCGATCACGCAGCCGTTCTTCGTCGCCCAGGCGTCTATGGAAAACCGCCCGCTCACGTCAGTCGCCGTGGTGATGACCGCCTTGCCGCCGGTATATCCGGCAATGCGCCGGGCCAAATCGTTTGCTCCGCCGATATGTCCGGATAGAAGGGAGATGACGTGTTTTCCCTGCTCATCCATGGCGATCACCGCCGGATCGCTGGTCTTGCTGGCCACCAGGGGTGCAATGGCGCGTACCGCGATGCCGCACGCGCCGATGAAGATGAGGGCGTCCGACTCGTGAAATAGCTTTTCAGCCAGCGATGCCAGCCCGCCCTTGGGCGGCTTCTGTGCTTTGCCTTCCAGCTTTTCAGCCAGCGTTTTTCCCAGCTTCGCGCCTTTGTCCGTAAAATACAGGATCGCAATGCGGTTCATTTCTCCGCCCCCCGGAACTCGGTCGTGAAGGAAGGATCATAGAGCTTGGACCGTGCGTACTCATCGCCCAGGAATCTGCCTACCAGGATCAGCGCTGTCTTTTTGACGTTGTTTTTCTCTACGGTCTCCTTCAGGTCGCATAAGCGGCAGCAGATAATCTTCTCGTCCGGCCAGCTGGCCTTGTACACGATGGCGACCGGCGTTTCCGGCCCATAACCGCCTTCCAGAAGTTCCCGCTGAAGACTTTCTGACAGACCTGCGCTGAGAAACAACACCATCGTAGCGCCATGGGCCGCCAGCAGGCGGAGTTTTTCTTTCTCCGGCACGGGGGTGCGCCCCTCCATGCGGGTGACAATGACGGTCTGCGAAACTCCCGGCAAGGTATATTCCGCTTTCAGGGCCGCCGCCGCGCCGCTCATGGAGCTGACGCCGGGGCATACGTCGTAATCAATGCCCAGGGCGGTCAGCGCGTCGAACTGCTCGCGCACCGCGCCATAGATGCTGGGATCTCCGGTATGGAGGCGAACGGTATGCTTGCCTTTCGCTTCGGCCGCTTTCACGACCTCGACGACCTGCTCCAGCGTCATGCTGGCGCTGTCATGGATCTCACAGCCTTCCTTGGCATAGTTCAGAAGTTCCGGATTGACCAGAGAACCGGCATGGATAATGACGTCCGCCTCAGACAGAAGCCTTGCGCCGCGGACGGTGATCAGATCCGATGCGCCGCAACCTGCGCCAACAAAATGTACCATGTTCACGCCTCCCGCGCCGAAAGCTGGTACAGCGCCGCGTTGACGATGGCCGCAGCCACGTTGCTGCCGCCCTTTCGGCCGCGGGCGACGATGTAATGCTTCGCCGTATTCATCAGTTCTTCCTTCGCCTCCACCACGTTTACAAATCCGACCGGCACGCCGATGACCATTTCGGGATTCAGCTTTCCGCCGCGCATCATTTCGCAGAGGGAGAACAGCGCGGTGGGCGCGTTCCCGATGGCGAAAACCAGCTTTTTCTCCAGCTTTGCCGCTTTTTCCATGGACACCGTGGAACGGGTGACCCCCCGCGCCTTGGCTTCTTCAAAGACGTCTTCATCCGCGATAAAGCAGTGTACTGCGCCGCCGAATCTTTTCAGCGCCTTTTTGTTGATTCCGGCCATCGCCATGGTGGTGTCGGTCACGATATCGCATCCATTGCGGATGGCATCCGTCAGTTTCAGCATGGCGTGCTCGGAAAAAGCCAGGGCATCCGCATATTCAAAATCCGCCGTCGTATGGATGACCCGACGGATCAGCAGATCGTATTCGGGATCCAGCTTCCTGTCGCCCAGTTCCTCGGCAATGATCTCCAAGCTTCGCCTTTCAATTTCCATGGGTTTCACGGCGCATCCTCCTTTCGTGGCATTTTTGGATAAATCTCTCCGCAACCTTCGGGTTGCTCCGGAAGTACAGGTGGGGATACCCTGCGTACAGGCTCCCGGTCGCATGGGCGCATTTCCAACTGTTTCCCGAGGGCTTTTTTGCCGTCAGCGCTGCGCCGGGCGATGAAGCCTCCCAATGGTGGAATTCATGTCCGCGCACCCTGTCGCCCATTTCAAACAGCAAATTCTCTTCATTGGATGAGAATTCCGCATAACCGAACCGGACCAGCTTCTGCATATCCCGGCATTCCGTATGGATCGCCCCGACCATTTCCGAAGACGCGATGCGATGGGTCAGATACATGAACCCGCCGCTTTCGGCAACGGTGGGCAGTCCGCTCTTCACGGCGGTCCGCACAGATTCCCGCATGGCATGATTGTTTGAAAGCTGATCCGCATACAGCTCCGGATAGCCTCCGCCCAGATACAACCCGTCGCATTCTGGCAGTTTGGCATCCTCCAGCGGGCTGAACGGGATCAGCGTCGCGCCCAATTCCTCCAGAAGTTCCAGATTGTCCCGGTAATAGAAGCAAAACGCTTTGTCCTTGGCGACCGCAATGCGCACGTTCGCAATTTTTTCCGCAACCGGAATATCGGCTTCGATTTCCGGCTGCACCTGCATCAGTTCAATCAAAGCATCCAGGTCGATGCTTTTTTCCGCCTGGACTGCCAGCGTCTGCATTTTTTCCCTCAGACCTTCCACTTCCCGCGCGGCGACCAGGCCCAAATGTCTGCTTTCCAAGCGGCATGCCTCGCTGGCCGGCAGATATCCATAGACTTGAACGCCGCATTCCCGCTCAACAACCGCTTTCAATTGCGGGTACGTCATGGACGATATCCGATTCAAAATCACACCCGCAATGCCGCTTGGCGAACGCATCGCCTGAAACCCCTTGACGACCGCGGCGACCGACAGCGCCATGCCCCGGGCATTTGCGATCAGGATGGCCGGCGCGGAAAGCACCCGGGACACATGCCAGCTGGAGGCTTCCGCCGACTCCATGGACAGGCCATCGTAATAGCCCATCACGCCCTCGATCACGTTCAGTTGCGCCGAGTGCTTCAAAAACAGTCCGCGGGCGAGCTCCTCTCCCGCAAAATACAGGTCGAGGTTTGCGCTGGGCGCACCGATGATCTCACTGTGAAACATGGGGTCGATATAATCGGGGCCACACTTGAAAGAAGCCACGTCAAGCCCGCGATTTTTGAGGGCCTGCAGCATCGCGCAAGCCATCGTGGTCTTGCCGCAACCGCTCCCGGTGCCTGCGATCAGGATCCTTCCCGCACGCTTACGCATTGTCCCACCGCCCGCAGGGCACGTCTTCGCCCCGCACGATTTTGTAGACGGATGCCATGTCGATATTCTGCCGGACGATGCTTGCCAGCCGGTCGAATTCGCGGTCGCGGAACTGTTGTACGGTCATCACTTTTTCTTGGCTTGGATCCAAGCCCTTTTGCGCGCGGATGCGGTTGACGATCGCGCGCCAAAAAGAACCCGTGTCGAAAATCCCGTGCAGATAGCTGCCGATGACGTTGCCCCGCTTGTTTGTCACGCCGTCGATCTCCTCGCGCCCGTTGAGCCTGAGGAACGGAACGCAGTCTTCTCCGAACGTATTCACACCTGAGTGAATCTCGTACCCGTCCAGAAGGATCCCGTTCAGTTCACGCATCCAGCCCTCCTGGCAATCGATCGCGCCCTTTGCCTGTTCGGTGGTCTTTTCCGTATGGAAGGTCACGGAGAAATCCAGAAGACCCAGTCCGGCCATTTCGGCAATACGGAATTCGGTGTGCAGCGGATCGTGCAAGGACTGCCCCAGCATCTGGTAGCCGCCGCAGATCCCTATGACCATGCCATCCTTTCGGCTGTGACGAATGATTTCATCGGCAAGGCCGCGCTGCTTGAGCCAGTTCAGGTCTTCGACGGTGTTTTTGGTGCCGGGCAGGATGATGATGTCCGCGTCCTGAAGTTCCGATGCCCGGGCGGCATAGTATACCGATACGTCTGCCTCCTTACCCAGCAGGTTGAAATCAGTAAAATTGGAGATGCGGGGAAGCCTGACGATGGCAACGCGGATTTGTCCTTTGCCGGCATGCCGCGTGAAGCGCTCGGTCACGCTGTCTTCGTCTTCCATGTCGATATCCATCCACGGGATCACGCCGATGACCGGGATATGAAGGAGATCTTCGCTCATTTTGAGCCCGGGTTCGAGTATTTTGATGTCGCCGCGAAACTTGTTGATGACAATGCCCTTGATGCGCTTCTGTTCCTCCTCGTCCAGGAGTTTGACCGTGCCGTAGAGGGAAGCGAACACGCCGCCCTGGTTGATATCGCCGATGAGAATGACCGGCGCGTCCGCCATTTTTGCCATGGACATGTTGACGATATCGCCCTGTTTCAGATTGATCTCCGCAGGGCTGCCCGCGCCTTCGATGACGACCACGTCCACATCCTTTTCCAGATCATCGTAGATCTCTTTGATCATCCCGCGCAGCTGCGGTTTGAATTTTTCATATTCCATGGCGGACATGGTCCCCATGGATTTGCCGCCTACGATGACCTGGGAGCGGCGATCGCTGGTGGGCTTGAGCAGCACCGGGTTCATGCGCACGGAGGGTTCGAGGCCCGCAGCTTCCGCCTGCGCAACCTGCGCTCTGCTCATTTCCAGCCCTTCTTTGGTGGCAAAGGAATTCAGCGCCATGTTCTGGGATTTGAACGGCGCGACGGTAAAACCGTCCTGCTTCATGATGCGCAGCACCGCCGCGCAGAGCATGGATTTGCCCACCGACGATGCGGTGCCCATGAACATCAAGGATTTTCCGCGCATGTCATTGCCTCCCGCAATGCGCCAAGCAGTCTGTTGTTGGCTTGTTCATCCTTGACCGCCAGGCGCAGATGGCAGCCGTCGTTCACGCCCTCAAAATTCGAGCATTGCCGGACCAGGATCCCCTTTTCTTTGAGTTTTTGGCTGATGACAGCCATGAGTCGTCCGAAATCTGCCAACACAAACGACGCTTCCGATGGATATACATGGGCGCCCAGCCCTTCCAGCCCTTTTGTCAAATGCGCGCGGCGGCATGCGTTGGTTTCGGAGTAAGCCCGCACCTCCTTTTTGTGCTTTGGCAACCCGCACAGCACGGCTTCCGCAAAGCAGCTCAGTTCCCATGTGAGCTGATACCGTGAAATTTGCGCCAACACATGGGGCTGGGCACACAGATAGCCGAGCCGCACCCCGGGGATGCCCAATATCTTCGTCATGGAACCGGCGATGAGCAGCCGTTCATGATCTTTGAGCAGCCCGGTTACGGAATGTTCCGGGCAATACGGGATAAAAGCTTCGTCCACGATCAGCCAGCCGTTCTTTGCTTCCACCTGTCGGAGCAATCCCTCGATCTGGCCGACAGCAAACGCACAGCCGATGGGGTTGAGCGGATTGCACAGCCAAACCGTACAGCCCTCAAGCAGCCTGCCCTTTGCCTGCTGTGCCGGATCGCCGATCCTGTGTCTGCCGGTCAATATCGGAATGTTCCCGATTCTCGCGCCCCGGTTTTCGCTGAGCCTGGCGTATTCCGCAAAGCACGGGGCAAACTGAAGCATGCCTGCGCTTTCCAGTTGCGTTGCCATGTCGATCGCTGAAATGCCCCCCGCCGTGGGCAGGACAAACGCGGTTGGAAGTTCCAGGTATTCCGCCAACGCCTTCTTTGCCCGTTTCATCTCCGGGTCAGGATAATAAGGCAGTCCGTCCATGGCGTCCATCAAGGCGTTTTTCACCCAATCGGGCGGGCCATCAGGGCGGATATTCGCCGAAAAATCCAGCCATGCAGCCGGGTCGTTCCCCTGCCACACATTGCCGCCGTGCATCACGTGATCCATTCCGATTCACTCCGTCGTTCTTCCGATGATATTTCCCTGCGCATTGAGATAAACAACGTCGATCTTTACTGCCTGGCGCATGCGCAGGCTACAATATCCCTGCGCCGCCTTCGCCATCAGATCCCATACCATGTCATACTTTGCCTCATGGATCAACCTCACTGCCGCATCGGTGGTTTTGCAGGCATATATTCCCTCGATCAACCCGACAGACGCCTTGATTCGCGCCAAATGGGCAATGATCGCTTCCCGTCTCGCGTCCCCATATTTGCTGTGGGTCTGCATGATCCCCGCCGCAACCTTGCTTAGTTTCCCGGGATGGCCGCCAAGCAGGATGTGTTCCACGCCCAGTTCCAGCGCACTGTCCAGCATAAAGCCGACTTCGTTGCCGATTTGTAGGATGCAGGCACCGGGAAAGAGGCGACGCATCGCTTCTTCTCCCTGGTTCCCGAACGTGAACACGATCTCTCTGTGCCCCTGCAGTACGCGCATTTTCAGTTCTGCATACAGGGATTCCCTGAGCGCTTCATCGCTCATAGGGCGCACGATGCCGCTCGTTCCCAATATGGAAATGCCGCCGACGATCCCCAACCGGGGGTTGAACGTCTTTCGGGCAAGCGCCTCTCCCCCCGGAACAGAGATCGTAACCTCTGCCGAACGATCCCCAAATACGCTGCGAACGGCGTCTTCGATCATTTTTCTTGGAGCCGGGTTGATTGCAGGTTCCCCCGCCGGGATCTTCAATCCGGTTTCCGTTACAATGCCCACGCCGTCCCCGGCGCAAAAAACAATCAGCCCATCGTCGTCAAAGAGCTTGACTTGCGCGATGATCTCGACGCCGTTTGTAATGTCCGGGTCGTCGCCGCCGTCCTTGATCACGCCGCAACTTCCATCCTCGTGGGGGATGATGGCCGGCGTATATGTCCTTCCTTCAGGCACAACCAGGCTCACCTGCGATGGGCACATTCCGTCCCGCTGCCACAGGCAACAGGCCAACGCCGCTGCAGCCGCACAGCTGCCTGTGGTGAAGCCCTCCCTTAAAACAACCATACGATTGCTCCTGCCAGCGCAAGGACAGCCATCAACAGGATGGACGATGCATACAGCAAGCGGTTTGCATGCAGGATGTCGCCCGCGTCGACGGGTCTTTCGTCGTCGCCAATCGTCGGTTTTTCAACGACTTGTCCGAAATAGGTATGGGCGCCGCCCAGCTGAATGTGCAGTGCGCCCGCAGCCGCGGATTCGCTCCAGGCGCAGTTGGGGCTCAGGTGATTCCCGTGATCCCGCTTCATGATGCGCAGCGCGTTTTTGCCGTCCAGCTTCGTCAGGAACGCGCCCGCGCACATGAGGAAACCGGTGATACGCGCAGGAATGTAATTCAGCGCGTCATCGAGTTTCGCGCTGGACCGGCCGATGTCGCGGTATTGTTCATCCAAATAACCCACCATGGAATCCAGCGTGTTCGCAGCCTTAAAGCCCATGGCCGCCACCGGCCCGCCAAGGGCAAGGTATAGCATGGGAGCGATCGCGCCATCCGTGGTGTTTTCGGCAACCGTCTCCACGGTCGCGCAAATGATTTCCTCTTCGGAAAGCCCGGCGGTGTCTCGGCCAACGATCCGGGCAAGCTGCGCGCGCCCTTTCTCAAGGGAAATGCCCAGCGCACGGTACACGCCTTTTGCCTCTTTGGCAAGACCGTGGACCGACAGGCACCACCATGAGATGACGCACATCCCGATGAACAGCGCAGCCGTATGGATTTGCGCAAGGAAGCCCAGCGCCGCCCATGTAAGGGCCATGCTGATCAGCATCGTCGACGCGGTCAGAACCAGGGCAGAACGTCTGAGATCGCCGCCCCTTTTGCGCAGCTTTTTCTCCATGAATGAGATCCATTTCCCGATCCAAATCACGGGATGCGTCCACCCTTCGGGATCGCCGATGAGCAGGTCCAGGCAAAAGCCGATCAGCAAGGCGGCAATATTCATTTGAAAAAAGCTCATCTGCACCAACCCCTTTGCAGTTTTCCCGACTGCTCTGCAAGGATCAGCAGGTCCCGCATCCGCTGGTTTCCGTTGCCGATCTCCACGCCCGCGTCGATGATGCGCTCCGCCCTTTGGATCCAGTATGCCTCCCGTTCAAACGCGGCGTCGCTGATGGCGCAGAATGGCTTTTCTTCGATCACTTCCGCCGCCAGCAGTCGTGCGACCCGGTAATCGATATCGTTCGTATACAGGATGCCTGCGCAGAACGGGACGTTCTCTTTCTGCAATTGACGATAAACCGGGATGCCCGTCCCGCAGGCAGAAATCACCAAAACTTTTGCTTCGCCCTCGGGTTTGCTCAACTCGATGCTGCCGAACACCGGGTCAAAAAAGCCCTGTTTGATCTCATACAGGCTGCGGATATTCGCCTCCCGGAACACCTCCTCCGGCGTCCCGTACTGTCCGATCGTCTCGCCCTTGACGCACATGATCTTGTCGGAGATCTTTTTGGCCAGATCGATCTCATGCAGGGACATGATGACGGTAATCCGGTTTTCCTTGGCCATGGAACGCAGGATGGAGAGCAGCTCCAACTTGTGTCGGATGTCCAGAAAAGAGGTCGGCTCGTCCAGGACGATGATGTCCGGCTCCTGGCAGATCGCCCTTGCCAGCAAAACGCGCTGCCGCTGCCCATCGCTGGCCTTCGCAAAATCGCGCTGCGCCAGATCCAGCGCATGTACCGCTTCCAGGGCGGCGGCCACCTTGGCTTTGTCCTCCCTGGTCAGGATGCCCAATCGCCCCGTATACGGATATCTGCCGGTAGCAGCCACATCCCAGCAAGTCATCAGTTCCGCCTTTATCCGTTCTGTCAGCACCACCGCCATTTTTTGGGCTGTCTCCCGGTAAGAAAGGCTTTTCAGGTCGTTTTTTTCGATAAGAACCGTACCGGCGATGGTTTTGAGCTGTCGCGCAATACTTTTCAGAATGGTGGATTTGCCCGAGCCGTTCGGGCCGATCAACGTCACGATCTCGCCCTTTTCTATCCCGATGGAGATGTCGCGGATCAGCGGCTTTCCGTCGTAGCCGACGGAAAGGTCCTTCGTCTGAAAGTAGAAATCAGCCATTTGTCATCGCTCCCTGTGCCGCTTCATCATCATGGCGATGACCACCGGCGCGCCGAACACCGACGTGACCGTACTGATGCTCAGCTCCGTCGGCGCAAACGCCGTGCGCGCGATGAGGTCGCACGCCATGCAGAATACCGCGCCGCCGAGGACGGTGGCCGGAATCGCGATCAGCGGCTTGGACGTGTTGAGGCTGTGCTTGACCAGATGCGGAACGGCAATGCCCACGAAGGAGATGGGCCCTGCGAAGGCCGTCACGCAGGCTGACAGCAGACTGGACAGCACAATCAGCGCAATGCGAAAGGCGCGGATGTTCACACCCATGCTCTGCGCATATGCTTCTCCCAACTGGTACGCACCGATGGGTTTGGACAGGAAGAACACCAGCGCCGATGTGATGCCCACCACCGCACCGGCGACGGCAACGCCTTCCCAGCTGGTCCCCGAAAAACTGCCCAGCGACCAGCCGTGCAGGTTTACGATATCGGCATCATCGGCAAAGGCAATGATGAAATCCGTCACAGCCGAGCAGATATAGCCGATCATGATGCCGCCCACCAGCAAAATCGCCATATGCTTGAGCCTGCGGGACAAGAGCAGTATGAATCCCACAGAAACCAGCGAGCCCATGAGCGCCGCGAGAATAAGGGCCCATGAGGAGACCATGCCAAATCTTCCCAGGAAAAAGATCATCGTCAAGGCAACGACCATCTTTGCGCCGGAGGAAATGCCCAGCACAAAGGGGCCCGCAAGGGGATTCAGGAAAAAAGTCTGCAGCAGAAATCCCGAAAGCGACAGCGCGCCGCCCAGGATCGCCGCCATCGCGATGCGCGGCAGGCGGATCTTCCAGATAATGGCCACCTGCCGGGCGTCGCCCTCTCCCGTGAAGAGGATGCCGGCAATCTTGGAGATCGGGATCGGCACGCTGCCGATATTGATATTGAGCACGACAATAACGCAAAATGCCGTGAGCAGGATCAGAAATACCCCTGTATACCGCGTTCTGCGGCGCAGGTTGACGCCCATGATGTCATTTGCCGGATGCTTCACTGCGCCTCTCCGTTCAGTCCAGTTTATGGATAAAGATCATGCCGTCCGTCTCGCCGGTCAGCATCCGGTTGATGTCGGTGATGAGGCTGCCGACGATGTCCGTCGCCTGGTACAGGTATTTTCCGGTACACCAGACGTTGCCTTCCTGTACCGCCTTGAAATCCGAAAACAACGCGCTTTTGGCCAGCAGTTCGTCCACACCGGAGATGGGATTGTCGATGGTGGCGTTGTAGATCAGATAATCCGCGTCCACCGCCGCGTTGTAGAATTCCTCCATGCTGATCGAGATGGAAGAATGGGCGCTGTCGGGATCAAGCAGTCCGTCAAAGACGTATTTTCCCCCCGCAATGTCGATCATGCCGGGGATGTAGTCGGCTGAGCTGCGAACCACGGCAGAGCCGTCGGTGTGAAGATAGAAAAATGCGACGGTCTTGCCCGTATTCTCAAACCCCTTGAGGTCCTCCACGACCTGTGCCTGCCGGGCAAAAAACGCTTCTGCCGCTTCTTCCTTGTCCATCATCACGGCATACAGCTTGATCCATTCGGTCCGTCCAAGGGGATGAGACTCATTGCTGGAGCGGTCGATAAAGACCGGGATGCCCAGCAGCTCGATCATTTCCTTGACCTTCGGGGCGTGGGAGATCATCATGGATGCGATGGCCAGATCGCATCCCTCGGTCAACAGCATTTCAAAGTCGGGCTCGCTGTACTTGCCCGCAAAGAGCATATCGCCGTTCTCCATCGCTTTCACGGCGTTCTCGATGTACCACCCCTCCTTTTTCGTGCCCACCAGGCGTATGGAATCCAGCGAATCCAGGGCGTCAAACAGCGCCATCGCCGAAGTCGCGGTCAGGTAGACGCGGTCCAGCGGCTGCCGGAGGATCGCGATGGCCGGATCGAGCCCATCGGGAACCGGCATGTCCTCCGGAACCACCAGATAGCGGGCGCTCTCCTTGACATGAATAAGCGCATACCCGCCTTCATAGTAGTCTACGGAAAAGCCTTCTGCGTAAACCGGCCCCATGGAGGACGCCCACACAAGGCCGTTCAATTCTTCCGCCGCACCCTCGTCCTGGAGCGCGTCCACCCGGATAAAAACGGAGTATTCAATCTCATGCGCCGCGCTCATCGCGGTGGTGGTCCCGTATATCGTCATGGCCCGGTTGAGCACGGCGGGGATCTCGAAACGGGAATTTTCTTCGTCGCATATGGGATCATACTTCACGTCGCCAATGCGCACGCAGGTGTAATGAGGGCTGTCGAAAACGATGGTCGCAACAGGCTGTCCATCCGTGATCTCGACCTTTTCGCAGCGGATCGTCACGCGGCCGGTCCCGCCGGAAAAAACAAAATCGTCCGGTATGTATGTGCCGTCAAGGATCCCCGACGGGCAGCCGGCCTCTGCGGGCGCGTACTCTGCCGACGCCGCAAACAGGCTCGATATCAGCGCAAGGACCAGCATCAGGGGAACGAGTCTTTTTCTCATGGACGTTTTTCTCCTTCGCGTATCAAGGAATACGAATCAATGAAGATCCTTCGGTCGTACCACATCTTTTTTTTGCCGGAATGGGTCGCTATCCGTATCTCGTTGTCCAGGGAGGGGATCTCGAGAACGTAAGCATATGCGCCCTCCACATCGGGGATCGCCGGGATCCAGCCCGTCTCGTCCTTCGAGGCATCCGCAGCCGTTCCAACGTACAGGTAATCAAAATTGTTGTTCTTTGCTGTCAGAATCGCGGTCATGGCGCCGCCCTTCACCCGCAGCATGCAGCTTTTGAACCGCAAAAGGGAGGAATCCGTCGTCACTTCTGCCCGATACACCCCATCCGCCGCGCCGACGATGCGTTTCTTCAGCGATCCCGTGGGCACCATGATCCAGCCTGAGCCGTTCAGGGGGAGGCGCTTATCCAGCGACGCAAGCCCGATGCGCAGCCCATCCGATGTTTCCAGCGTCATTTCGCCTTCCTTCGCAGTCAGGATGCATTCCCTTCCGTCGAGCGCGGCTTCATCCGAAACAATGACCCCTGTATACACACCTTCGGGAGCCATCGCATCGTAGGGGGCAAGGGTGCTCGAATGAAATACCAGCGTCCGGTCGTACCACTTTTCATAACGCTTTGAGTGCGCGGCCACGGCGATGCCCTCATCCAGCGCGCGGATCGGCAGCGCGTAGGTATATGCGCCTCCCCAATCCTCGACATACGGTATCCACGTATCAAGGGGCGCATCCGCCGCTTCCTGCGCGGTCCCCGCATATACATAACCATAACCGTCCCCGCTTAGCGTGATCACGGCGGTCATCTGCCCGTCACGTACCTGCAGCACACATTTCGTGATGTTGAACATCCGCGAGCTTGACTGCACGCCAATCGTGTAGAGCCCTTCTTCAGGCATGGGCGCCGTTTCCGCACAACCTGCTATCGCAGCCAGCAGCCAGCAGACGAAGAATAGCCATTTCGCTTTTTTCATGGTCCATGACTCCAAATTTAAAGAGTTTAAGGGACTGCCCGTGAACAGTCCCTTATAAGAGAGGTCTTACAGACCGCTCCCAGCGATGGCAGCCTTGACGTGGTCGACGTAGATGGCCCGGATGTCGGCATTCTGCCCCAGACCTTCCAGCACGCATTCGACATCGTAGCCCGCATCGGTCAGGATGACCTTCCAGGAATCCTCTTCGTCGCCCGCCATGTCATTGCAGGCATGATCGCCGGCAACGACCATCAGCGGCATCAGGATGATCTTGTTCGCACCGTAGGCAGCCACCTGTGACTGAACGACTTCCAGGGTGGGGAAGCCTTCGACGGTGCCGACGAAGGCGTTCTCATACCCTTCGGCGTGCATCATGGCCTCCAGTTGGCTGTAGGTAGCGTTGGCAAAATGGTGGGTGCCATGGCCCATGTAAACCAGGGCGGTGTCGGCCGATCCGGCGTTCTCGTTATCCGCCAGCAAAGCGGCGATCACCGCTTCATAGTCTTCGTAGCTGGTCAGCAGGGGAGTACCGACGGCCATGACCTCGAATTTGTCCGCGTAGGGCGTGATCTCGGCTATCATATCGTCGTACTCGGCGCCGTTCATGACGTGGGTAGGCTGGACGACGACCTTGGTTATGCCGTCGGCGACCAACTTGTCCATCGCCTCGATCACGTTGTCGATGGCATGGCCGTCGCGCTCGCTCAAAATGTCGATAACGGTCTGAGCGGTGAAAGCGCGGCGGATCTCGTACCCGGGAAATGCAGCGGCGATATCAGCCTCAACAGCGCCAATGGACAGGTCGAGATTGTCGGTATAGCTGGTGCCGAAGCTGACAACGAGAATAACGGGCTTTGCTTCCTCTGCGGAAGTAAAACTCATGCAGCCCATGATACCTATCAGGGCAAGCAGGATAGCGATCATATTCTTCATGTGAAACCTCAGTCCTTTCGTTGAATTTGGCATATTGCCCCGTATCTATGAAAACGTCGACTCCGTTGCACGGCCGGAGCCCCGATTCACAGTTCCTTCCAGGCAATTCGCTCAACAAAAAAGCGTCTGCCTTTTCCCAAAAAGCAGACGCCCGGCGAGCCGACACGCAGGTATGGAACCATCACCATGAAGGCCCATGCAGCATCACGCTTTCTTCGGAAGCTGTGCAACAAAAGTTTTCAGCAGGTTTCCTGGCTTACGGATCTAAGATCGGCTGCGCCTTCTCATGCCCTCTGGCACAATGGACTTTGGCAGCTCCTCTCCCCGCTCACAGTGACCGGATCGACTCAGGATTCACACCTGATTCCCTTTTACCCCTGCATCGCTGCCCCTTCGGCATCGAAACTGCAAGGCACTGAAAACCGAGAATATTCAATTATCGATAGTATAGCGCGTTCTCCTCCAAATGTCAATCTTCGTCAAATTTCGGATGTTAAAGCTATATGAATAGGGTTTCCATTCCGTCGGCACGAGGCCAAAGGGCAGGGGAAAGACTCCGAAAAATCGAACGGATGGGATATAGGCATCAGAACAGGCTGCCCGCCCACGAAGGCAAGCGGCCAATGGCAGGGCATACGCCATGCCGATGGCTTATAGGCCGTTGTTGCGGGTGATGGGGTGATCGACATCGTCGTCCCCCCACCGTGGCGGCGGGGGGATGTTCTTCCTCTGTGTCGGCCTGTTTTCCGGCAAAGGGCTACATCTGTGCGGCGGGGACCTGGTCCGGGGGGATCTTCAGCAGTTCCTGGTTTTCCAGCAGCCTGGCGTTCTCCCCGTCGAACACGTACATCCGGTAGATCAGCACCATCATCTCGTCCCCAAGCTGCACCGGACGCCGCTCCAGGGAACGCTGCGCCCGCAGGCCGGCGCCCTGCACCGACAGGGTAAGCTCCATGCAGTGGCCCTTGAAGACGATCTCCTGGATGGTGCCCCGCTCCATGGCGCCCATGGCGGCGGCGAGCTTTTTGTTGTCCGGGCGGAAGCATTCGACAAATTCGGGGCGCAGCACCGCCTTGTCGGCGCCGGGCACCCGCTGAAAGCCCGCGAATCGCTCGTAGCCCTCGATCACCGAGGAATCCCCCACGAACTGGGCCACGAAGGGGGTGCGGGGACGCTTGTAGATCTGGAGGGGCGTTCCGCTCTGCTCGATCTGCCCCTCGTTCATGATCACGATCTGGTCCGCCACCTCCACCGCCTCGCTCTGGTCATGGGTGACGAAAATGCTGGTGACCCCCAGGCGGTGGATCATGTTCTTCAGCCACAGCCGCAATTCTCCCCGCACCTTGGCGTCGATGGCGGCAAAGGGCTCGTCCAGCAGCAGCAGCTGGGGATTGGGCGCCAGGGCCCGGGCAAAGGCCACCCGCTGGCGCTGGCCCCCGGACAATTGGTTGGGGTAGCGCTTTTCCAGCCCCGCCAGCCCGGTGAGCTCCATCAGCTCGACGACGCGCTCTTTGATCTCCTTTTTGTTCTTTTTCTGTACCTGCAGCCCGAAAGCGATGTTGTCGTACACCGTCATGTAGCGGAACAGGGCGTAGTTCTGGAAGACGAAGCCGATGCCCCGCTGGCTGCCCGGCAGCTCGTTGACGGACCTGCCGTCCAGGATGATCTCCCCGCTGTCCGGGGCCTCCAGCCCCGCGATGATGCGCAGCACCGTGGTCTTGCCGCTGCCGCTGGGGCCCAGCAGCGCGGTAAGGCTGCCCTTTTCCACCCCCAGGCTCACGTCCCGGGCCGCCTTGAAGCCGGCAAAGCTCTTGTTGATGTTTTTGAGTTCCAGATACACCTAAGCCTCCCCTTTCCTTCCCCGATGCTCGATGAGACTGCGAAGCACCAGCACCAGCAACGCCAGGATCACCAGGATCGAGGACACGGCAAAAGCTTCGCTGTAGCGGAATTCGTTGTACAGGATCTCGATGTGCAGGGGCAGGGTGTTGGTCTTGCCCCGCAGGTGTCCCGACAGGATGGATACCGCCCCGAACTCCCCCATGGCCCGGGCAGTGCACAATACTACGCCGTACAAAAGGGACCACTTGATGTGGGGAAAGGTGACCCGCCAGAAGATGGTGAACCAGCCCGCCCCCATGAGGGCGGCGGCTTCCTCCTCGTCCCGGCCCTGAGCGGACAGCACCGGGATCATTTCCCGGGAGATGTAGGGGAAGGTGACGAACAGGGTGGCCAGGACGATGCCGGGCACGGCGTACACCACCTTGAGCCCGATCCCCTCCAGCAGTCCGTACAGGGGGCTGGTCCTTCCGAAGACCAAAAGAAAGGCCAAGCCTGAGATCACCGGGGAGACCGACAGGGGCAGGTCTATGAGGGTCGTCAGGGCTTTCCGTCCGGGAAAGCTGTATTTCGTCACGGTCCAGGCGGCGAACAGCCCAAAAACCGTATTGACCAGCACCACAACGACGGTGGTCTTCAGGGTCAGGAGCATGGCTTTTTGGGTGTATTCCTCGGTGATGTTGGCGAGGTAGGCCCCGATGCCCTGGCTCAGGGCCTGCACGATCACGAAGATCAGGGGCAAAACCAAAAAGCAGGCTGCAAAGAAGATGGCCAGGATCACCGGCAGGGGAAACCGTTTCGTCTGTGTTTTCTTCATCCCATCCGCCCTCCTTAGCCGCTGGTCCGCCGGGCCGCCCGGGCCTGGACGATGTTCATCAACAACAGGATCAGGAAGGAGGCGGCCAGCATCACCAGGGCGATAGCAGTGGCGCCGCCGTAGTCGTAGGACTGCAGCTGCCCCATGATCATCAGGGGCGCGATCTCGGTGGCGTAGGGCTTGTTCCCCGCGATGAACACCACGCTGCCGTACTCCCCCAGTCCCCGGGCCAATGCCATGCCAAAGCCCGTCAGGGCGGCAGGGCGGATCTCCGGCCAGATCACCCGGCGGAAGGTGTGCCAATTGTCCGCTCCCATGAGAAAGGCGCTCTCCTCAAAAGAGCCGTCCAGTTTCTCCAGCACCGGCTGCACCGAACGCACCACGAAGGGGATGCCCACGAAAACCAGGGCCACAACGATGCCCACTTTGGTATAGGCGATCTTTAACCCCAATGGGGCAAAGACCCGCCCGATCCATCCTCCGGGCACGGTAAGGGAGGTGAGGGTAATGCCTGCGATGGCGGTGGGCAGGGCGAAGGGCAGCTCGATGAGCCCGTCCAGCATCCTTTTTCCGGGAAAATCGCAGCGCACCAGCACCCAGGCGAGCAGCACCCCCATCGCCAGGTTGATCAGAGCCGCCAGGATGGCGGAAAAAAAGCTGACGGCAAAGCTGCTCAGCACCCGGCCCCGGGTGACGGCCGCCCAGAATTCCCCGGGGCTCAATTGCAGGGCGTTGATGGCCAGGGCGGCCAGGGGGATGAGCACCACCAGGCTCACCATGGTGAGGGTGACCCCCAGGCTCACCCCAAAACCCGGGATGACCCGGCGCCCCGGACCCTTGTTATTTTTCATAGATCTGGTCAAAGACGCCTCCATCTGCGAAGAAACGCTGTTGTGCCTGCCCCCATCCGCCAAAGTGGTCGATGTTCGTCATGCGGATGGACAGGTCAAAGCTGTCCGCGAACTCCTGCAGGATGTCCGGGTCGCTGGGCCGGTAGAAATAGCGGGCGACCAGTCGCTGGGTCTCGGGGGCATACAGCCCCTCCAGGTAGGCGGTGGCCATTTCCCGGGTGCCCCGCTTGTCCACGACCTCATCCACCACCGCCACCGAGGGCTGGCACAGGATGGAGATGCTCGGGGCAACCATCTCATATTCGCCGGGATGCTGCTGCAAGGTGAGCATGGCCTCGTTCTCCCAGGCGATCAGCACATCCCCCTGGCCGTTTTCCACAAAGGAGGTGGTGGAGCCCCGGGCCCCGGAGTCCAGCACCAGCACGTTGCGGAAGATGGCGCCCACAAAGTCGCGGCAGGCTTCCTCCCCGCCCCCCAAGGTCTCCTGGGCATAGGCCCAGGCCGCCAGGAAATTCCAGCGGGCGCCCCCGGACGTCTTGGGGTTGGGGGTAATCACGCCGACGCCCTCCCGGGCCAGGTCCGGCCAGTCCAGGATGCCTTTGGGGTTGCCCCGGCGCACCAGGAACACGATGGTGGAGGTGTAGGGAGCGGAATCCTTCGGCAGTTCCCCCCGCCAGCCCTCCCGGATGAGGCCGGCCTTTTCGATGGCCCGGATGTCCGCCTCCAGGGCCAGGGTGACCACGTCCGCCTCCAGGCCCTGGCTCACGGAGATGGCCTGGGAACCGGAGCCCCCGTGGGACTGGGTGATGGTGAGGGGCTTCCCCCCCGTTTTCTCCCATCCGGCGGTGAACAGGGCGTTGTACTCGGTGTACAGCTCCCGGGTGGGGTCGTAGGATACGTTGGTCAGGGAGAGGGTCTTTCCCTCCTCTTTTCCGCCGCAGCCCCCAAGGCACAGGGCCAGAACGAGGAGCAGCGCCTCCAGCAGCACGACTCGATTTTTCTTCATTTTTCCATACACCTCCGGTATTTTGCGCAAACGTTTGCTTGACATTTGTCCGGCTATATGCTACGATTTATGGGCTTTCCAGGATAGCATACAGGATTTCCCTGCCAAAATCAAGTGCGTTTTACGCAATCGTTTGCTTGGAGGTGCGCCATGTCTCTCAAGGAAATTGCCCGCATCGTGGGGGTTTCCCCCTCCACCGTGTCCCGGGTGCTGAACGGCAAAAGCGATTCCTGCGCCTCCCGACCGGTGCGGGACGCCATCTTCGACGCCGCCGCCGCCCTGAACTATCGCCCCAATCAGGCGGCCCGCTTGCTGCGGACGGGGGAAAAGGACCGGGAAAAGCCTCTTCGGGCCGCCATCATCCTGGCCCGGATCCGCTCCCTGGAAGACGATCCCTTCTTCCTGGAACTGTACCGGGCCCTGAAGGAGGAATTGTACCTCCAGGGTTTCCGGGACGCGGGGCTGCTCCGGGAGGAAGAGGATTTCTCTCGGGCAAAAGCCGACGGCTTCCTCATCCTGGGCCGCTGTTCCGACGCCCTTCTGGGGGCTGTGCGAACCGTCACCCGGAACGTGGTGGGCGTCTGGCGCAACCCCCTGAACTTTGAGCTGGACGAGGTGGTGTGCGACGGCGCAAAGGCAGCAGCCATGGCCATGGAGCACCTGCTGGCCCTGGGACACAAAAAAATCGCCTACATCGGCGACTGCTCCTACGAGAGCCGCTATGTGGGCTACTGCGAAACCCTGATCCGCCACAACATCCCCATCAATTACCAGATCATCTTCCCCATCCGGCAGCACCGGCAGGCGGGTTATGAAGCCATGGAAAAACTGCTGGCAGGGGGCCAGGCCACAGCGGTCTTGTGCGCTAACGACATCAGCGCGGTGGGCGCCCTGGCCGCCCAGAAGAGCAGCCGGGCTCGCCGCAAACCCTGCGTCATCTCCATCGACGACATTGAGCAGGCCCAGGAGACCCGGCCCCTGTTGACCACGGTGCACATCCCCCGCCGGGACATGGCCCACATGGCGGTCCTCTTGCTGCGGGACCGGATCGGGGGCGGGCACCGGGAATGCCTGCGGGTGGAATTTCCCGGCCGCCTCGTGGAGCGGGAGAGCGTTTGGCCCCTATAGGCGCACCAGGGGATGGGTCAGGTCCCGGCCGCTCCTCCGGTATCCGGGATCCTCTGTGCTCAAGCCCCACAGATCGGTGGCCCGCCGCTCCAGGGCGAAGCAGGGGTGATCCTTCAGGGGCACCGGGTCGCTGGCCAGGGGAATGGCGCCTGCCCGCCGGATGGCCCGGAGCAGGGGCCGCGCTCTCTCCCTGAACCCCAGCACCCGGGCATAGGGGGGCGCGGGGTACCGGCGGCACAACGCCTCCTCCATGTCCAGCAGCGCCCAGGTCAGGCAGCGGCTGATGCGGGCACGGGTGTAGCGCTTGCATTTGATCAGGCCGATCAACTCTTCCCGGCTGCCGGCCGCCTCCGCCATTTTCAGGATGCGGCGCTCCAGCCCCTCGGGCATGTCCGGCAGCTTGCGCAGCTCTTCCTCCCCCATGCCCCGCAGTTTATACAGCAGCAGTTCGTCCAGCGCCTCGGGCCGGCTCAGGGGTCCCTTCAGGGGGACGGGCAACGCCTCCTCCACGGACAGGCCCCGGAAGACCGCCGCCCGGATGGCGCCGGCGGAGGCCTGGTCCCCCAGTTCTCCGTCGTGGTAGCCCCGGGTACGCAGGATGGGCACCGGGCGCATGGGCCGGTTCAAACCGGCGTTTTCCTTCAGGTATTCCAGGGCCAGGGCCAGGTTGGGGGCATTGCTCATGCCGGGGGGCAGCCCCAGCGTCCCCTCCAACGCTTCGCCCCGGGCCCTGGGGTAACTCTTCCCCTCCGCGAGGCCCGCCTGCAGCAGTTCCCGGAAGCGGGGGGGCTCGTCCCGCAACACCCCGGCCATGCGGCTCAGCAGGTGGATATCTTCGTATTCGCAGCCAAAGGACAGGGCGTCCACCACCCCCAGCGCCCCCAGCAGGCCCACGCCTCCCCGGGCAAAAACCTGGGCGGGCCGCACGGCAAAGAGGGCGGGAAGTTCCAGCACCAGGTCCGCGCCGCAGGACAATGCCCCACGGGCCCGCTCCCACTTGTCCGCAAGGGCGGGCTCCCCCCGTTGGGTGAAGCTCCCCACCATCGCGGCGATCAGGTAGTCGCAGCCCGTGATTTCCCGGGTCCGCTGCATATGGTACAGGTGCCCCTTGTGAAAGGGGTTGTATTCGGCGATGATGCCGGCTGTGCGCATGGGATCCTCCTTCACTTGATATTCCCCGCATCCGGGCAGCTGCCCGCGGTCCACGGGCTCAAAACGGGGCTGTTGCGCTGCAACAGCCCCGTCGCTTCTTTCCTACGCCTGGATGGGCGTGGCGTTGGCCGGCAGGAACCGCCCGGCTTCCAGGTTCAGGCCCCCCGCCGCCTTGCAGGTGGACATGCACACCGAGTCGGAGACGTTCTTTACCAGGATCCCGTCGTGCCGGATGGGGGCAGTTCAAAGCGCTCCAGGCGCAGATCGTTCATGCCGTACAGGCGTACCGCGGCGGTCTTCATGGCACTCTCTTTCTTTTTATCAGAAAAGCTGCTGGCCGCCGGTGACGTTCAGGGCCTGGCCGGTCATGTAGCTCGATTCGTCGCTGAGCAGGAACACCATCAGGTTGGCCACGTCCTCGTACTGGCAGCCCCGGCGCATGGGCACCTGGTTGATGTACTTCTCCCGGATCTTCTCCTTGGTGGTGCCCTGGTTGCGGGCGTACTGCTCGTACAGGGAGTTCACCCACAGGGGGGAATCCAGCAGGTTTCCGGGGCAGATGGAATTGACCCGGATGCCCTCCTCCGCCAGTTCCAGGGCCAGGGACTGGGTGAGCCCCACGCCGCCGAATTTGCTGGCCGCATAGGCGCTGTTCTTGCTGGAACCCTTCTTGCCGGATTTGGAGTTGATCTGCACGATAGCGCCCTTGCCCTGCTTGCGGAAGTAGGGCACCACCGCCTTGCAGGTGTTGAAGTAGCCGTTCAGGTTCACGTCGGTGACCTTGGCAAACTGGCTGTAGGTCAAGGTCTCGATGGGGCCGGAAATGACGATGCCCGCGTTGGCCACCAGTTTGTCCACGCGGCCCCACTTGTCAAAGGCAGCCCGGGCCATCCTGTCGCAGTCCTCGGGACTGCACACGTTCACCTGGATAGCGATGGCGTCTTTCAACCCCGCCGCCACCTTCGTCGCCGCCTCAATGTTCATGTCCGCCACCAGTACACTGGCGCCCTCCGCGTCCAGCCGCTGGGCCAGCGCCTCGCCCAGGCCCTGGGCGGCGCCGGTGATGATGACAACCTGGCCCTGTAAACGCTCGCAACCCATGATCATAGCATCTCCTTTATTCTGTTCTGTCCTTTGTCCCATTATAGCACACGCCCTTTGCCATCCCAAAGAATATTGCGTAAACTGCCCATTGATTTGGGCGCCGGTGTATCTCCAAAAGAGACCCTGCCGCCGCCTGCAGGCGGCGGCAGGGTCAAAAGAGGACGAGTCGCCTCTTCTCCTCCTGATCAATCGACGGTCCCCATGGGGACGTGGACGTTGGACATGGCCTGGATGCGATCGATCAAGGCCTGCCCTTCGGCCCCGGCGAGGATCGCGGGCTGCCAGTTGTTGACCCTGGCCCCCTCTTCTCCGAAACCGTCGGTGGCCGGGTAGGTCTCGCTGGAGGTGGTGGTGGTGCAGGGGATGACGGAGATGCCCTCATCGTACTTCACGCCCTTCTTGTCCACGCTCACCTTCCACTGGAAGATCAAAGAGGCGTTGTCTCTTTGGTGCTTGAGGCCTACCACGAAGTTGGACAGGTCATGCACGATGTAGCGGTTCTTGTAACTCTCGATGCCCGCGGGCAGGTGCCGGTGGGCCCCCAGCACCAGGTCGGCCCCCGCGTTGATGGCGGCTTGGGCCATCGCCCTGTCCTGGGGGTAATTCCGGGAGGTCCATTCTTTGGTGTTGCACCAGTGGAAATAGGCGATGACCACGTTGCACCCCGCGCGCTTCATCCGGGCGATGCGCCGCTTGATGCTGGCCATGGAACTGTCGCCCGACAGGGGGGTCTGGTAGCCCAGGAGCCCCACCTTCAATTTGAACCCGTTCCTTTCCACGAGGTAGATCCCGTCATTTATATGATCTCCGTATATCGTACGAATTGCGGGTATAGTAAATGGTGCCCTGATATCTGTTGTACCACGTGTTATTATAATAGTAATATCCCACAAGGGTCAATTGGTCCCAGGTACCTACATTTGTTGCGGTAAATCCCTTTATGTCAACCGCTGCCGCCTGAATATAACCTCTTCCGGCACTCGCGTACCAGACATAGTCCGGATGGATCTGTATCGTCGTGTTTTGCCCGTTGATCCTTTCCCGATAGCGCGTGGTATACTGGTGGTAACCGCTGTATCTGCCATACATGATCAGGTCGTTATTGGGCATGGCGGGCGCTTCCCCATATGCCCGATTAAAATAGGTGTCTAAAAAGACAAGGTTTCGGGTGGCATTGATATACGCATAGTACGGAACACCTGTAGATTGCCCATACTTGAGATTGGTTTCGCTATATCTCGTGTAATAAGATGAAGATGTATAGTGTCGGATTGTTAATTTATAGACTTTTCTGCTGTAGTACACATTTCGCACGGTGGAGCCATCCGCCTGAATGGTGGTGGCGGCGGCATCCGTCAAGGCTGTATTCAGTGCAAACCCTATGTATGCGGGATCATTTATTATATCCGCATAAGTAGCATTGGAACCGGTCAAGCCGGAACTGTCAACCACCCTTTCCAGGGTATAACCATCATCGTTGGGGTTTTCCTGCCAATAGGCAACGACATAATGAACCGTTGCAGGCTGCCACACCGCATGCAGGGTGAGGGGGCCGGTAACAGGCGTGGAAAAATTGTATATACTCCCGCCTTCTGTGGTCGACCAATGGCTGAATGTATAGCCCGTGCGCGTCGGATCAGCAGGTTCGGTCGCCGTGCCGCTTTCTACCACATACTGTGTGGGCACATAGGTGCCGCCGCCGGTATCAAAGGTCACGCTGTAGCGATCCGCCAGCACAAGGTACAGCGTCGTATTCTCGTTGATGGGTTGGGTAAAGTCAAAGGCAGATCCATCCGGCGCAGCAGACCAATGACCAAACGACTTGTTGGGAATGGTGACAACGGGATATACGCCGCTGTCATCCACGGTTTCTCCCGCAACAAGCGCCTTGGTTTGGATCACCTGATGGTTTTCCACCCCGTCGTTCGTATCATCTTGCAGGAAATACACGTAAACAACATCCGAATAAACGGCGTTCACAGTAAACGTATCTGTTTCATTCACCGCAACGGACTGTGTGAAATCAAGCGGTGTGCTGCTGCCCTGTACATACCAGCCCGTAAACCGTTTATTGGGCACTTCCGGCGCAGCCGGTTCGTACAGCGTTTCACCGTTTTTCACGATCTGTGTGCTGACGGTGTCTTCCCCGTTCATGAAAATATAGGTGTGGGTAGGCACCACGGGGGGGATAATGCTCATTAAAGATACGCCCCCGGAGTAATCCGTGGTAATCAACGCAGCCAGCGCGCTCAGCGGGAGCATGGTAGACAGCATCACCGCGGCAAGCGCCAACGCCATGATTTTTCTTATTTGCTTGTTCATCGTCTGTCTCCTCCGGATTCTCCGTTCGTCCTGCGTAGAGGCAGGGATACATCGCGAAAAGTTCGGCCGGGCAATTCCATGCCTACTCTACCCCGGTGATGTCCACTGCAACCCGGAACAGCCAGTCCAGGTTCTCCTGGGTCAGGGTGATGGTACAGGTTTCCCCCTGCACGCCCATATCCTGCCAGGCGTCCTGCGCCGACTTTTTGAACTGCCACCGGATGGTGTATTCCAGCCCTTCATAACCCGAAAGCTGGGCGTGAAGGATGATCTGATCCCCCATCTCCGGGGCGGCCTTGTTGCCCCAGCTGGCATAGAAGCGGATCTTGCGGTTGGGGTTCATGGCGTCGATTTCTTCCTTTAAAAAGACGCGGGGAGACTCGACGGGAGCCTCCGTGAGTGGGACGTCCTCCGGGGCAGGAGTTTCTCCCGCCTCCGGTTCTTCTGTCCCTTCGGGAGCGGGCGTCCCTTCCGGGGCAGGAGTTTCTCCCGCCTCCGGTTCTTCTGTCCCTTCGGGAGCGGGCGTCCCTTCCGGGGCAGGAGTTTCTCCCGCCTCCGGTTCTTCAGCCGCCTCAGGAGCGGGGGTTTCTTCCGCCTCGGGATCTGCAGCCGTCTCAGGGGAAGGGGTCTCTTCCGATTCGGGAGCGGGAGTCTCTTCCGCCTCGGGAGCCGGCGCCGCCTCTGATGCTTCCGAAGCTGCCGTCGCCACAGGCACAAACTGCGCGCCTCCCACGGCTAATATGGCAAAAAGGATGACGAACACAAACATCCTGATCAAAACAAACCGGGCCGATTTTCCACGTAACTTCCTGTCCATTGTAGACCTCCAGAATGAATATTAATGAATTGTGAGTGTATTTTCATCCATATAACCGACGGTTAAAGAATGTTGCTGCCGGATCCATGGATTTCCATCATTTTCGCCTTGGATGCGCGCAACTGCTTAACAAACCCCATCGTTGTATTTTACAAAGCATGCAGCGAGCATTTTTTTGGCGCCAGACTATTCTGACACCGTCGGCGATTATACCAAATATACACCTCCTTCGTCAATGGGCAAATAAAAATAATCTGTGAACAAATCTGGGCGCGAATATGGCGCCATCTTCTTCGCAGGCAAAATCAAATTGCCACGCCATCGGGATTGTGCTATACTGTTTCTTGGAAATATGAGGAACAAGGAGCCTGAACATGCATTTGCACTATGAATGTCTGATCTGCCAGATGAAGAGCCAGATGAAACGGATGGACAAGATCGGAGACAACGACCGGTGTATCTCTTATTTCAACGAAGTGTGCGGCATATTGAGCGGGGCAGACCGGCGCTATGCGGTGTCCAGCGTGTTCCACGAACTGGAAGAACTGAACCAGCGCTACGGCCTGCCCCGGCGGGACTACGAGCCCATGAAACGCCATTTCAACGACCTGATGCTGTCCCTGCTGCCCCGGCTGCGGGAGCGGGTGGATCGGGCGCCGGATCCCCTGGCCGAGGCGCTGAAGATCTGCCGGGCCGGCAATTACATCGATTTCGGCGCCTTTGACAAGGTGGACGAAGGGCATCTGATGGAGCGGATCGACCGGGTGCGGGCAGAGACCCTGGGGGATGAGTACGGGTTTCTGCTGAAGGACCTGGAAAAGGGGAAGACCCTTTGCTATCTGGTAGACAACTGCGGCGAAGTGGTGCTGGATATGCTGGTACTGCAGGTGATCGGGGAGAAGTTCCCCCACATCCGGCTCCACGCCCTGGTCCGGGGCGAGCCGGTGCTGAACGACGTCACCATGGAGGACGCCTTGTACGTGGGGCTGGACAAATACGCCATCCTGTCTCACAACGGGAGCAACCTGGCGGGCAACCAATTGGAATTGATCTCTCCCGAAGCCCGGAAACTGGTGGAGGAGAGCGACCTGGTCATCGCCAAGGGCATGGGCAATTTCGAGACCATGTGCCACTGCGGCCTGAACATCTACTATCTGTTCCTGTGCAAGTGCGACTTTTTCGCCCGGCGCCTGGGCGTGCCCCTGATGACCGGGGTCATGGTGAACGAACGGCGCATGCAGCTACAGGAACGGGGCGGGAGGGCTTGAGGCATGGGCAAACTACCCTACGAGGCGTATATCTTTGATCTGGACGGCACCCTGACCGAGTCGGAACCCGGCATCGTGAAAAGCGTCCAATATGCGTTGGAAAAAATGGGCGTCACCGGCTATTCCCGGGAGGACCTGCAGTTTGCGGTGGGCCCGCCTTTGATGTACAGCTTCATGGGGGCCCTGGGGATGAGCGAGGCGGACGCCGCCCAAACCGTGCGCTATTTCCAGGAGCGCTACGGGGCAAAGGGCTATCTGGAAAACTCGGTGTACCCGGGCATCCCCGCCCTTTTGAAGAGCCTGAAGGCCCAAGGCGCCTGGTTGGGGGTCGCCACGGGCAAGCCGGAGCGCTTCACCGTCCCGGTGCTGGAAGCCTTTGGGCTGGCAAAGTACTTCGACGCGGTGGCGGCGCCCTTGGCGGAAGACGACGCCCCCTACAAAGAGCGGCTGATCCCCCGCGCCCTGCCGAAGGGGCCCGTAAACGCCTGCATCGTGGGGGACCGGGACCTGGACATCCAGGCGGGCAAAACCTGCGGCATCCATACCGTGGGGGTGCTGTACGGCTACGGCCGAAAAGAGGAGCTGGCGCAAGCGGACCTGATCGCGGACAATGTGGAGCACCTGACCACGATGCTCCTGGGGGATGCCCCCCGGGCCAAGGGCTGCTTCATGACTATCGAGGGCTCCGACGGTTGCGGCAAGTCCACCCAGGCAAAAAGACTGGCGGAAGAACTGGCGTTGCTGGGGCACCGGGTGGTCCATACCCGGGAGCCCGGGGGATGCCGCATCTCCGAGCGGATCCGGGGCATCGTGCTGGATGCCCGGGAAGAAGGCATGTCGAACCTGTGTGAAGCGCTACTCTTCGCCGCTGCCCGGGCCCAACACGTACACGAGGTCATCCGGCCCGCCCTGTTGCGGGGGGACGTGGTGGTGTGCGACCGCTTTGTTGACTCCTCCCTGGTATACCAGGGGGTAGGCAGGGAGCTGGGGGTCGTGGTGGAGCAGATCAACCGGGTGGCGGTGGACGGGTGCATGCCGGACCTGACCTTGCTGCTGGACATCGACCCCGCCCTGGCCATGGCCCGTCGGGTGGCGGCGGAGAGCCCGGACCGCATCGAAAAAGAGCGGGACGCCTTCGTCCAGAAGGTGTACCGGGCATACCGGGCGCTGGCGGAGAACGACCCGCAGCGCTTCCGGCTGATCGACGCGTCCGGCAGTCCGGACGAGGTGTCTGCACGAATCCTGGACGTCGTCCGCCGGGAATTGTGATCTATCCAGAAGAACATAGGGGAGGAATGGGTATGCCGAAGGATCTATGCTATTACTGCTTTCACGCCATGAACGAAGGGGCGCCCTGCCCCCACTGCCATCGGGATCCGGCCGCCCCGGTATCCCCGGACCAGCTGCAGCCCGGCACCCTCCTGCGGGGACGTTTCCTGGTGGGGCATGCCCTGGGTCAAGACGGTGAGGGCATCGTGTACAGCGCCCGGGACGAAAAGACAGGGGACGTGCTGCGCATCCGGGAGCTTTTCTCCGAGGACCTGGCGCGGCGGCGCAGCGACGGCAGCATCCAGGTGCTGCCGGGCCGTGAATCCGAGTTCCTGGAGGCCCGGCAGCGGCTGCAGGACATGGCGGGGGAGAGGGCAGAGGGAGAACAGCGCGCCTTCTTCGAGGGGAACGGCACCTTTTACCTGGCCCGGCGCAAGCGCGCTCCGGCCTCCGGCCGCCCCGCCCCCATCCCGGAGCGGGAAGAACCGATCCCCCCGGGGCTCACCCGCCGCATCCTGATCTGGGGCGGCGTGGTGGTGCTGGCGGTTGCCCTGGCGCTGGTGTGGCTCATTTCCGCCGGGCGCAAGGCCGCAGACTATACCCTGCCCATAGGGTCCAGCACGCCAACCGCCTGGATCGTCCCCACCCCCACGCCTTCCGATGGGTCAGCCACCCCGGACCCGGAAAACCTCCCCATCGTGGCCCCCACCCAGGAGTGGCAGCAGGAGGGGACGGGCCAGCAGGATCCCCATGAAGGCGGCTACTATGAGGATGATCCCTACGAAGATCCTTGGTGGGACGAGGGGGAAGAGGACTGGGCAGAGGACCCGGTCGCCCCCACCCCGATCAACAATTACCGCAAGGCCACGCCCCGGCAGATCGAAGAGTTTCAGTGGAGGCTCATCGAGCTGGGCTGGCTGGACAGCAAGTCCCCATCCCGGCGCTACGACAGCGCCACGGAAAAGGCGGTGCGGGATTTTCAGCGCTATGTGAACAAGGAATACGGCGCCGGGCTGAAGGTAGACGGCACCGCGGGAAGCAAGACCATTACCTGGCTGTACGATGAGGACGCCCCGGTGCGGCCCGCACCCAGCCCCGCGCCCGTCGTCACCCCTACGCCCAAGCCGACGGAAGCGCCCTGGACCGATCCCACCCCCCGGCCTACGCCCGAATCCACGCCCGAACCTACGCCCGAGCCTACGCCCGAGCCCACGCTCG
>JAAYOH010000007.1 GCA_012520375.1 Clostridiales bacterium | reverse complement strand
GCCTGCAGATTTCTAAGAGCCATTTGGCAACCAAAGTCAGCAGAAGTAATCTCGCATTCGAACTCAATGCTTGCGACGTATTCATAGCCGACTCTGCGTAATTCGGCAAAGATATCGCGCCAGAATAATTATGATTTCCGGGGGGCTGAATCTATCTATCGTAATGCTGGCTAACATGGCTGCTGCGGCCATGGCTATGGTTACAACGGGAATGATTCTTGGAGAAACACTTACATCTCCGGTAGGCCGTATCCTTGTCGGCGTAGTAGCTGCCCTTGTCACTGGAGCGCTGGGTGGAGCACTAAACGGTTTGTTTGTGAGCCACTTTGGATTGAATGCCCTCCTGGTAACAACAGCGACCTCACAGCTGTTTGAAGGTGTAGCACAATTGATCACAAAAGGCGGGTCTATTGTGAATACAATTCCTTCAGTTGTGCTGTTCGGCAACGGCTATATCTTTGGGCTAATTCCCAATGTATTCGCCCTAACGTTGTTGTGTTATCTGATCGCTGCTATCTTTGCAAACAAAACCAAATATGGTGAAACCTCACGCCTTCTTGGCGCAAATGCCGTAGCAAACCAATATTGCGGAAACAACAACAAGCGAACCCTCATGACGGCCTTTATTATGAGCGGCATATTCTCTGCAGTTGGCGGAATTGTAGTTTTTTGCAAGATGGGTATTGTTCGTTCCGAATACGGAAGCACGCTAAGTTCACAAGCACTTTTAACTCTGGTGCTTGCGGGATTGCTATTGATTGGAGGAATGGGAAAAGTATCCAATGTGTTGATTTCGCTCAGCATACTGCAAATAATTTCCAGCGGTTTGAATCTGGCAGGAATAACGACATATATGAAGAGCGTATGTTGGGGCTTCATGCTTATATTGATTGTACTGATTAATTCCCAGGTATTCAAAGAGGACTGGAACCGCCGCAAGAGAAAGCGTCAAGCCAAATCAAATGAATAACAGGGGAAACCCTGTAAAAAAAGGAGGACACCCATTATGAAGAAGGTCTTATCGTTGACCCTGGTACTTATGTTGCTGCTCGGTTGTTCAGCCGCAATAGCGGAGGAAAAGCTAGTGGGCGCGGTTGTCGTTAAGGCAATTGGCTCAACATGGTTTGACAGCATGGGATGGGAGACCGACAAGTGGGGAGAAACCATTGGGGAAAGGGGATATTCCCTCGAGAACCATTATATCGGACCCACTGCTCAGGATTCTGCTGCTCAGCTTCAGAGCCTCTCTGATGCTTTGGCACTAAACCCCGATATTCTTTGCGTCGTGCCGATTGCAGCTGATGCGGTAGACGCCATGCTGGCTGTGGCCAAAGCGAACGGCAGCACGATTGTTACCCACGAAGGTGGCACATTACAGAACATCGACTACAATGTTGACGCATTCCATCCTGACGACTATGGCGCACATTATGCTGATCTGTTTTTCCAGTATGGCGGTGAGACGGGTAAGGTTGCGATTACGGTTGGCTCTTTGACGGAAGTATCGCATAACCAATGGGCTGACGCTCTCTATAAGTCCCTTCAAGAGAAGTATCCGGGCTGGGAGAGCATTACCGGCGCCCACTATATCGAGTCCGGCGCAACGGATACTGCCTATGAGGTCGGGAAGCAGTTGATACAGGGCTATCCGGACCTGAGTGCCATTTGGGTTGGCTCTGCTTCTGCTACCATGGGCTTCTCTCGTGCAATAGAGGAACTTGGAAAGACCGGAGAAATTATTCTGATCGGGAATGCATCCGCGGCTGCCCGTACCGATGCGTGGGAAGCTGGAACACTAAGTCATACCTGTTTCTGGTATCCGGGATACTCAGCTGCTGCCGCTTATGAAGTTGCACTTCGTATTATTGAAGGTAAGGAGATTAAGACAGGCGATGATTTGGGTGTATACGGGTTTGAAAACATCATCGTTGAAGGCAAGTGTATCTATGGATCTGGTTGGTATGATGTAACAGCTGAGAACTGGCAGGAGATGGCACTTATCATGTAATGGCGCTATACCTGGCAATAATATTGTAGCAAGGACGGGATGGACTGCCGTAATGATTATTTGCGGCAGTCCTCATTGGACACAAGATGAGGGATATCCTGTTAGCATCCCTGAAACTCTACTTTTCCAGCCCATTCCATTTTACAGATTGCGAAAGTGGCGGGCGATACGGGATCTGCTGATGTCTTCGCAGTAGATGCAGGCACCAGTGAGCCGCTGCAGGATGACGGGATAGGCTCGTCTTACCGAGATGGCGCCATCCCTTACGTGATGCTGTCTCCCATGAGATCCAGCAATTTATTGGTTCATCTGCGAAAGGCCTTTTCGAAGCGCGGGATCAGTTGCGCTAAGGCGTCTACGTCGCCAAGGGCGCGATGCGGATTTGGATTGCGCACACCGAATTTTTGCGCTATCGTTTCAAGCTCGTGATTTGCCAGATCCGGGAATGTACTACGACAAAAACTGAGCGTATCGAAGGTCAGGCAGTGCAGATATTCACCGCAGCGCAAGCAGGCTTCCACCAAAAAATCCGTGTTCAAGGGCGCATCATGTGCGGCAATATAAGGTATGTTGCCGATAAAATCGACGAGCCTGCCGATCGCATCACGCTCAGTGGGCGCACCGGCGACCATTGCATCTGTAATGCCGTGTATTGCCGTCGCAGCAGGGTCGATGGGTATGCCGGGATTGACGTAGGTAGAGAATGTTTCGGGCGAACGATAGCGTCTGACCTTGATAGCGCCGATTTCGATGATGCGATCCTTCTTGCTGTCAAGCCCCGTCGTCTCCAAAGCGAGCACGACATAGCCCGTGTAAGAGCCGGCAAAGAAGCTTTTGGGGCTGACAAGCTGGAATTTGCTCCGCTTCACCGTGGGCTCTTTCTTTTTGGCGGCGCTCGGCTTTTTATCAGCGGAGACCTTCGGTTCAGGCAGGGAGCCCGCGTATTTGTCAAAACGATTCGACGCTGAGAGGAACAGCTTTGCCAGTTCAGCATTCGCATTCTTCAGCACAGCTTCACAATCCGCTTCGGTCGCTGCTTTTTTGGCTTCAAGTTCCGCTTCCATCGCCGCTTTCATTGCTTCGAAGTCCGCTTCGGCGGCTGCTTTTTTTGCTTCGAGATCCGCGATTTCCCTTTCGATCTCCTTGGAGCGGCTATGGAATTCAGCGATTTCTGCTTCCTTCGCTTGAATCGTTTCGTTCGCACGCTCCAAAAGGGCAGTAAGGTCGTCAACGCGCCATTCGGCGGAGAGCGCGCGTTCTTCCAGTTCTTCGCGGGTAGCGCGCTGACAAATTGTACAAAGTGAATAGCTGTCGAGCTTCAGGGTGAACCCCGACTTTCCACATTTTACACAGGTTGCCATTCGTTTTCGCCCCTTTCAATTATTGTGGAGGGAGACGGATGTACCCTGCGCTATCTTTTAGCGCTTGGGCGGTTAGACGGCGGCGAGCCCATCGACCGGTTAGACGGCGTCGGAAGGCATCTCCACGGGTCAATAGGTGGTATTGCAAAAACAGGCGCAATGGTTTGCCGTAGAAACTGGCATATTTCATTGAGCCTTCCCGGGTATCCGTATCACCTATGACTTGGACAAAGATATTATATCACAATTTCATCCGAAGGACAATATGAATTATTGCAGAAAGAGGCAACGGAAACAGCGGGAGTTGTTTCGCAAATGAACGAAGACCCAAAGAAGATCACGCCTGGACGATCTCTGAACGCATAACATGACATGAAGGGATTATATCAGGATCGTCGGGCATTGACGGAGCGCCGTATCGTTCGCGGGGGCAAGAAAAAACCCCGGAAACCAACCATCAGGTGATCTTCGGGGCTTTTTACTGGTCTGGGTGAGAGGATTTGAACCTCCGGCCTCTTGAACCCCATTCAAGCACGCTACCAAGCTGCGCTACACCCAGTCGTTTGCAATGCTTTGCAACAAAAATAATCTTACCACAGAGAAGCCTGTCCGTCAAGGGGTGATGCGAAAATTAATAATCATGTCCCGACCTGCCGGGGCGCCCATTTGCTTGACAGCAAGGGGCTTAGGGTCTACAATCAAGAGAGAACGAATGGGGAGGCGGACATGAGCTCATTGCTTCGGGCTAAGCTGCAGGCCATGTCGAAGCCCCGGCCAAGGGCTCCGGAGCGGCGGCAGAGCGGCCTGGTGGAAAAGGTGGAGTACCATCCCCTGCCGGAAGGGCTGCGGGCGCCGGACCCGGCGGCGCTTCGCCGCATCGGACTGGAAGGGGACTGGCCGGGCTTCCAGCAGCTGCTCTTTCTGGACTGCGAGACCACGGGCCTGGCGGGGGGCGCCGGGACCCTGGCCTTCATGGTGGGGACGGCCCATATCAGCGGGGGACAACTGGTCTTCCGGCAGTTCACCCTGGGGGACTATGGGGACGAGCCCCTCATGTTGGCGAAGCTGTCCCGGCTGATGGAGGAGCACGGGCTGCTGGTTACCTACAACGGGAAGGCCTTTGACGTGCCCCTGCTGCGTTCCCGCTTCGTCATGGCCCGGATGCGGGAACTGTGGCACGAGCCCACCCAGCTGGATCTGCTGCTGCCGGCGCGCAGGCTGTGGAAAAGGAGGCTGGGCAGGGTGACCTTGTCCGCTTTGGAGGAGAAGGTGCTGGGGGCCCCCAGAATAGACGACCTGCCCGGCAGCGAGGCGCCCCGCAGGTTTTTTGGGTACCTGAAGACGGGGGACAGGGAACTGCTGGCGCCCGTAGCCCGGCACAACCGCCGGGACGTGCTGTCCTTGCCCCTGATCCTGCTGAAACTGCTGGATGCCTATGGGCAACCCCAGGCCCAGGGGGCAGCGGAGGATCTGTACAGCCTGGGTCGGACCATGGAGCGCTTTGGGGAGGGGGAAGAGGCCATCCGCTGTTATCGCTTGGCGGCCCTGCCCCGGCCGATGATCAGCCTGTCGGCTTTGCGACAGCGGCGGACAAGCAAAGAGGCCCTGTTTGCCCTGGGGCTTCTGTACAAAAAGATGGGCCGCCATAGGCAGGCCTGCGCCGCATTTCAAAGGCTGGCGGAGGGGGGCGGGATGGGCCTCAAGCCCCTGCTGGAGCTGGCCAAACATTGGGAGCACAGGGAAAAGGACTATGCCAGGGCCCTGTACTGGTGCGATCAGGGGCTCGTCCTGTGCGAGACACCCCAGGAGCGGGCGGCCCTGCTGCACAGGCGGGAGCGGCTCCGGAGAAAACGGGCGAAAAAGATCGGGGAGGATAGGGAAAGATGAGCTTGATGGCGACCATACACGGGCGCAGGGCCTACAGCCTGCACCTTTCGGGCAGCAGACTGGCCAATGCACGCCGTTTTGACGAGGCGAACGCCAAGTACGAAAAAGCGCTGGTGTACTATGAGAAAGCTTTGAACCTGGGGCTGAAAAATCCCAAGGTGATGCTGGCCTATGCCGTCCTGTTGCTCAGGAGGGCACAATATGACAAGGCCCAGGATCTTATGCTGCAGGTGGAGAAAAACAAAAGCCTGACCAAGGAGGACCGGCGCCAGCTGCGCATCAATTATGCCATCTGCCAGTGGAAGCGGGGCAGGCTGGACAACGCCATTCAGTTGATGGAAGAGGTGGCGAGGGAATTCAAAAACTCTACCGTCTATGGTTCCCTGGGGTACATGCTCGTGGAAAAGGCCCGGGAGACCGGTGACTTTGAGCGGGCGGAAGCCTTCAACATGGAAGCCTACGAATATGACGAGGAGGATGCGGTCACCCTGGACAACCTGGGGCAATTGTACCTGGCCAAGGGGGAACGGGAAAAGGCCTGGAAGTACTTCCGGCAAGCCCATGAGCAAAAGTCCAGCCAAGTGGACACCCTGTACTACCTGGGAAAGATGGCCTACGAGGACGGCCGACAGGAAGAGGCCCGGAAATACCTGGAGGAAGCCCTGGACAACAACTACACCGCCCTGTGCACCACCACGCGGGAACAGGCAGAGGCGCTGCTGAAAGAGGTGGAGAAGGAAGGGGAAAAGGGCAAGGGTCTGTAAAATTATGGAAAGCCCTTGAACCAGGCCGGGGTTTATGGTATAATGACCGAGTAAAGCAGAAGCGCCCGCTTCTCACCCTGCGGCATCGCCAGCAGCGGTTATCCGGAGAGCATCCGTATAGAGCGGCGTTTTTGTGCCGCTCTATTTTTTTGTAAATTTGGTAGGAGGTGTATCAGCATTAATGATCTGATGATCAATCAAGAGATTCGTGACCGCGAGGTTCGGTTGGTGGATCAGAACGGCACCCAGCTCGGCGTCATGTCCAGCCGTCAGGCTTTGGAACTGGCGGAAGAGCAACAGCTGGATCTGGTCAAGATCGCACCACAGGCCAAGCCGCCTGTATGCAAGCTGATGGATTACGGCAAGTACCGCTTCGAGCAATCCAAGCGCGAACGGGAAATCCGCAAGAATCAGAAGGTCATCAGTCTCAAGGAAGTGCGTCTTTCCGCGACCATCGAGGATCATGACTTGGATGTCAGATACAGAAATGCCGTGCGCTTTCTGCAAGACGGCAACAAGCTGAAGGTGACCATCCGGTTCCGCGGTCGTCAGATTGCCCATTCCGAGATTGGCGCCCAGGTGATGAAGGAGTTCGCAGAGCGGATCAGCGAGTACGGCGTCGTCGAACGGCGGCCTGTACTCGAGGGGCGCAACATGTTCATGATCGTGGCGCCCAAGGAAAAGCCTACCCAATCGTGAGAGGAGGAAGAACACCATGCCCAAGCAAAAAACCCATCGGGGCGCCGCCAAGCGCTTTTCCGTGACCAAATCGGGAAAAATCAAGCGCGCTCAGGCCTATAAGAGCCACATCCTGACCAAGAAGGCTACCAAGCGCAAACGGAATCTGCGCAAAGCCGCCTATTTGGCCACCGGCGATGCCAAGGTCATTAAAAAGCTGATTCCGTACAAGTAAGGAGGCGAATCCCAAATGGCAAGAGTTAAGAGGGCTGTCAACGCCCAGAAAAAGCGTCGCAAGGTGTTCAAGCTGTCCAAGGGCTACTTTGGCGCCAAGAGCAAGCAGTATCGCGCTGCCAGCGAGCAGGTTCGCCGCTCCCTGCGTTACGCCTACATAGGCCGCAAGCTCCGAAAGAGGGAGTTCCGCCGCCTTTGGATCACCCGTATCAATGCGGGCGCCCGGGCGAATGGCCTTTCCTATTCCAAGATGATGAACGGGCTAAAGCTCGCCGGCGTCACCGTCAACCGCAAGATGCTCAGCGAGCTGGCGATCCATGATCCCGCCGCCTTTACCGCGCTGGCAGAGACCGCCAAGAAGGCGCTGGCCTGATCGATCAAAAATCCCGCCGCCGGGATGGGGGCTACAGGGAGACGTCCACTGCCTTGCGCAGCAGATAAGAACCCTTTGGCGTTCCCACCAGGCGGCCTTTTTGCACCACGTGATCCCCCATCAGCAGCACATCCCGGACCGCGCCCTTCAGGGTCATGCCCTCGTATGGATTGTAGTCTGTTTTCATGTGCTGCGTTTTTGCGCTGATCACGGTACAGGCGTCCGGGTCATAGACCGCCAGATCGGCGTCGCTGCCTTCCCGGATGGCCCCTTTTTTGGGGTACATACCGTAAAGCCGGGCTGCATTGCCGGCCAGCAGCCTCGCCAGGGCGGGGGCGGGCAGTGCTCCCCAAAAGCTGCCCAAAATGGCAATCGGCCGGTGCTCGATGCCGGGCAAGCCGTTGGGGATCCGGCTGAAATCTCCCCGACCCATGGCCTTTTGCGCCAGGGTGTAGCTGCAGTGGTCGGTAGAAATGGTGTCGATTTCCCCGCTCTTCACGGCTTCCGCCAGGGCGGCCCGATCTGCCTCCGAACGGACAGGGGGCGAGCACACATAGTTCCTTCCCGCTTCGGGGTCTTTGTAACAGCTGTCCTCCAGCAGGAGGTACTGGGGACAAGTCTCCACCAGTACCCTCTGCCCGGCGGCCCGGGCCCGGCGGATCTCTTCCATGCCCAACGCGCTGCTCAGGTGTACCACGTTCACGACGCAGCCTGCAAATTTTGCGATGGCAAGCAAACGGTGCACCGCTTCGGCCTCCACCAAGGGCGGCCTGGACAGGGCGTGGGCGAGGGGGTCTAAGCGTCCCTGCTCTTTTTGCCGCTGTATGCCGGCGTTCACGAGATCCCCGTTTTCGCAGTGTACCCCCAACAGTCCCCCCAGGATGCGCAGTTCCAACAGGAGCTCAAACAGGTCGCGGTCCCGGACGCGCAAATGATCATAAGCCATGTACACCTTGAAGGAAGAGATCCCTTTCTCGAACATCGCCGGGAGTTCCCCTTTGACCGCTTCGTTCCAGTCGGTGACGGACATATGGCAGCCATAGTGACAGAGGCAGCGCCCGTCCGCCTGGGCGTTCCACTTGTCCAGGGTCTGGGAAAGGCTCTCCCCCCTGGCTTGGGTGGCGAAGTCGATGATCGAGGTCGTGCCCCCCAACAGGGCGGCCAGGGTGCCCGAGGCAAAGTCGTCTGCCGTGACCGTCACCCCGTTGTCCATGTCCAGATGGGTGTGGGCGTCGATGAAGCCGGGAAAAACCATGAGCCCAGCCGCATCGATCACCTGATCCCCGGGGCCCGGCTCGATCGAAGGGGCCATGCGGGCGATCTTCCCCTTTACAATGGCCAAGTCTTCCCGGATCACCTTGTCTTCGGTCACCAGGTTCCCATTTTTGATGATGGTCATACCCTTCGTCCCCTTTCCCGCTGGTGTATTCCATATTGCCAAGTATACCACGGCCGGGAATCATCTTCAAGAGACGTTTTTGGGTTGACATCAGGTAAAAAATTTCATATAATGTAAACGGATAAAAGCCTGCGAGGGGAGAGAATATATGCGTATGCGTATAGGAGAATCACTCATCCGGGTTGATGCCCATGCAAAGGTGACCGGCCAGGCCAAATTTACCGGGGATCTGCTGCCCAGGGATTGTTTGTATGCCGCCATCGTGCACGCGGACTGCGCCAATGGAAGGGTGTTGTCCATCGACGGCAGTGCGGCGGAAAAGGTGCCCGGTTTTGTACAGCTGGTGACCTCTTTTGACGTGCCGGATACCCGCTTTCCCACGGCTGGGCATCCCTGGTCGGTGGAGAAAGCCCACCAGGACATTGCGGACCGCCCCCTGCTGACCAAAAGGGTGCGCCTATACGGGGACTACGTGGCTGCCGTGATCGGGGAGACCCGGCTGGCAGCCAAAAAAGCCGCTGCCCTGGTGAAGGTGGAATACGAGACCTATCCGCCGCTCCTCACGGCCCGGGAAGCGCTAGGCGCCACGCCGCTGCACGAAGAATTCCCCGACAACCTCATCGCCCACAGCCGCATCCGGTTGGGCATGAGCTATGATGAGGCCAAGGCCAGCGAGCCCGAGGCCTTGGAATTCGTGAAGCGTTATGACACCCAAATCGTTCAGCACTGCCACCTGGAGCCAGCCCAGAGCTTGGCCTATATGGAAGGGGAGCGGATCGTGGTGGTGTCTTCCACCCAGATCCCCCACATCATCCGGCGCATCGTCAGCCAGGCCCTGGATATGCCCATGGGGAGGATCCGGGTGATCAAGCCCTGTATCGGGGGCGGGTTCGGCAACAAGCAAGACGCCCTGGTGGAGCCCCTGGCTGCATACCTTACCACCCGGGTCGGGGGCAGGCCGGTGTTTCTGGAACTGTCCCGGGAGGAGACCTTCACGGATACCCGGGTGCGGCACCCCATGTCCTTTGACGTGAAAGCCCTGGTGCGGCGGGACGGCACGCTGCTGGCCCGCAAGGTGGAGGGCTGGTCCGCCCAGGGGGGCTACGCTTCCCACGGCCACAGCGTGGTGGCCAATTCCGCCTCCGCCATCAAGCAGCTGTACCGGGACGCCCTGGGCTTGGAGTGCGATGTCCGCACGGTGTACACCACCACCCCTGTGGCGGGCGCCATGCGGGCGTACGGCATCCCCCAGGCGGATTTCCTTACCGAGAGCCTCAGCGACGATATCGCCCTCGTCCTGGGCATGGACCCCATCGAGTTCCGGATGAAAAACAAGGTGGAGGCGGGTTATGTTGACCCCCACAGCGGGATCACTTTCCACTCTTACGGCCTCGAAGCCTGTATTGAAAAGGGCCGGGCCGCCTTTGATTGGGACAAAAAGCGCATCGCCTACAGCAACCAGCAGGGGCCCATTCGCCGGGGCGTGGGCATGGCCATGTTCATCTACAAGACCGGGGTACATCCCATCTCCCTGGAGACCGCCGGGGCAAGGGTCACCCTGAACCAGGACGGCTCCGTGATGGTGCAAATGGGCGCGACGGAGATCGGCCAGGGCGCTGACACCGTGTTCACCCAGATGGCAGCCCAGGTCCTGGGCATAAGCCCCCACAAGGTGCACCTGGTGTCTACCCAAGACACCGACATCGCTCCCTACGACAGCGGCGCCTACGCATCCCGGCAGACCTATGTGAGCGGCGGCGCCCTGAAAAGAGCCTGCGAGATGTTGAAAGAAAAGATCATCGGCTATGCCCGGGAGATTTTGGGAGACGTGGCGCTGGACCTGAGGGACGACGGGGTGGTGGAGGCCGATACGGGGGTGCGGAAACTGACCCTGGAGGAACTTGCCTTGGAAGCCCAGTACAGCCTGCGCAGGTCGGAGCATTTGACCGCCGAGTATACCAACAATTGCAAGGACAACACCTTTTCCTCGGGGGTAGGCTTTGTCGAGGTGGAAGTCGACATCCCCTTGTGCAAGGTGAAGGTGCTGCGCATCCTGAACGTCCACGACAGCGGCGTGCTCATCAACCCCCAGCTGGCGGCGGCTCAGGTGCACGGCGGGATGAGTATGGGCATGGGCTACGGCCTGTCGGAGGAGTTGTTGCTGGACCAAAGCGGCAGGCCACTGAACGGCAACCTGCTGGATTACAAGCTGCCCACCGCCATGGACCATCCGGATCTTGAAACGGACTTCGTAGAACTTGTAGATCCCACGGGCCCCTTTGGCAACAAGGCTCTGGGGGAGCCGCCCGCCATTCCCCCCGCTCCCGCTATCCGCAACGCGGTGCTGCACGCCACGGGGGTGGCGGTGGATTCCCTTCCCCTGTCGCCGCAAAAGCTCTACGAACATTTTGTGCGGGCGGGACTGATCCGAGAGGGGGAAGAGCATGTTTGACGTAGGCTCATTCTATCGTGCACAAAGCGTGGAGGACGCGGTGCGGGCCCTGGCGGCAGACCCGTGCGCCCTGCCCGTCTGCGGCGGTACCGACCTATGGGTGCGAAACCGGGAGGGCCGGGATAGCGGCGCCTCGTACGTGAGCATCCAGGGGTTGCCGGAGATCACCGGGGTGCGCCTGGACCCGGACGGGGACATCGTCATCGGCGCAGCCACCTGTTTCCGGGACGTTGCCGAGGATCCCATCGTCCAAAAATTCATCCCCATGCTGGGGGAGGCTGCGGAGGAAGTGGGCAGTCCACAGATCCGGAACGTGGCCACCATCGGGGGCAATCTGTGCAACGGCGCCACCTCAGCGGACAGTGCACCTTCCCTGCTGATCCTGAATGCGCTGTTGGTGTTGAAGGGGAGCGGGGGCGAGCGGCGCATCCCGGTAGAGGAATTCCACACGGGGCCGGGCAGGACCTGTCGCCTGCGGGAGGAGATCCTGTGCGAGATCCGCATCCCCAGGTCAGCCTATCAGAACAGGCACGGGGCGTATATCAAATACGGAAAACGCAACGCCATGGAGATTGCGACCCTGGGCTGTGCGGCATTGGTTCATTTGAAAGAGCAAAAACTGGCGGAAGTGCGGATCGCCTACGGGGTGGCGGCCCCTACTCCTGTGCGCTGCGGAAAGACCGAAGAGATCCTTACCGGCCTCCCCGCCCATCGGGAGACCCTGGAGCGGGCTGCCCAGTGCATCCGCGGGGAGATCACCCCCCGCAGCAGCTGGCGGGCTTCCCGGGAATTCCGGCTGCACATCGCGGGGGAAATGCTGAAACGGGCGCTGGCGGAGGCGATCAGGCGGGCAGGAGGGCATATCGATGAAGCATAGCACGCTGAATATGTGGGTGAACGGCCGGGCGGTGAGCCTTGCCGTGCCCGAGGGCGAGATCCTGCTGGATACCCTGCGGGAGCGGCTGGGCCTGACCAGCGTCAAGCGGGGCTGCGAGGTGGGGGAATGCGGCGCCTGCACCGTTTTGATCGATGGCCGGGCGGTGAACAGCTGCCTGTATCCGGCCCTGACGGCGGAGGGAAAACACATCCTCACCGTGGAGGGCCTGCAGCAGCCGAACGGGGAGCTGCACCCGATCCAACAGGCTTTTGTGGAAGAGGCGGCGGTGCAGTGCGGTTTTTGCACCCCAGGCTTCATCCTGACGGCGGTGGAGATCGTGGGCACCGGAAAGCGCTACAGCCGGGAGGAGCTGCGCAAACTGATTTCCGGGCACCTTTGCCGCTGTACGGGCTATGAAAACATCCTGAACGCCATTGAGCGGGCAATGAACGAGAGCCTGGAGCAACGGGAAGGAGAACAGCCATGAGCAAGGTATCCTGGGTGAGGAATACAATGCCCAAAAGCGAGGACAAATATACCGGGTTGATGAGCCAGGAAGAAGTGGAAACGGTTTTGCGCTTCCACAAGAGCTTTCCCCAGTACACCGTGACGCCCCTGGCCGCCTTGGATGGGATGGCAAAGAGGCTTGGCCTGAAGGGCGTTTACGTGAAGGATGAGAGTTATCGTTTCGGGCTGAACGCCTTCAAGGTGCTGGGGGGCAGCTATGCCATGGCCCGGCATATCGCCTCGGAGACGGGACGGGACATCTCCCGGTTGGACTACGCATACCTGACCGGGGAGGAACTGCGCCGGGAGTTCGGGCAAGCCACCTTCTTCACCGCCACCGACGGCAACCATGGCCGGGGCGTGGCCTGGGCCGCTGCCCAGCTGGGGCAAAAAGCGGTGGTGCACATGCCCAAGGGCACGGTGGCATCCCGGTTTGACAACATCAAAAAGGAAGGCGCGACCGTCACCATCGAGGACATGAACTACGACGACTGCGTGCGCCTGGCTGCCCGGGGGGCTGCCGAGACCCCGAGGGGCGTGGTCGTGCAGGACACCGCCTGGCCGGGCTACGAAGAGATCCCCTCCTGGATCATGCAGGGCTACGGCACCATGGCCCGGGAAGCGGCGGAGCAACTGCAGGCGCTGGGGGTAGACCGGCCCACCCATGTACTGGTTCAGGCAGGCGTGGGCTCCCTGGCGGGGGCCGTGGTGGGGTACTACGCCAACCTGTACCGGGATGCGCCGCCCAAGATGGTGGTCATGGAGGCAGACGCGGCGGATTGCCTGTACAAAAGCGCCCTGGCCGGAGACGGGGAGATGCGGGTGGTGAAAGGCGACCTCAGCACCATGATGGCGGGCCTGGCCTGCGGGGAACCCAACGGCATCTCCTGGGATATCCTGCGAAACCACGCCTGTGCCTTTGTCAGCTGCTCCGATCCGGTGGCAGCACGGGGCATGCGCATGTTGGCGGCCCCCGTGAAGGGGGATCCCGCCGTTACTTCGGGGGAGAGCGGCGCGGTGGGCATGGGCCTTCTGTGGCTGCTCATGCAGGACGAAAGATACCGGGACCTGAAGGAGACCCTGGATCTGGGGGCGGATAGCAGGGTCCTGTTCTTCTCCACGGAAGGGGATACCGATCCCGTGAATTACGAAAAAGTGGTGTGGGGCGAAGCATAAAGAAAGGACGGGAGCCAAATGGATATGGAAAAAATCAAAAGCGCAGCCATGGGATACCAGGCGGCGATGGGCACATTTTTGCGGGACCTGATCGCCATCCCTGCCGAGAGCGCCCAGGAGGGGAAGAGGGCGGCCCGCATCAAAGAAGAAATGGAACGCCTGGGCTTTGACAAGGCCATGATCGATCCCATGGGCAACGTGCTGGGCTGGATGGGCCTGGGGCAGCGCCTGATCGCCTTTGACGCCCACATCGACTGTGTGGGGGTGGGCAACCGGGACAACTGGCGTTTTGATCCCTTCGAAGGCTATGAGAACGAGACGGAGATCGGCGGCCGGGGCGCTTCGGACCAGCTCGGGGGCATGGTCAGCGCGGTGTACGGCGCCAGGATCATGAAGGATTTGGACCTGATCCCCCCCGAGATGAGCGTGCTGGTGACGGGCACCGTCCAGGAAGAGGACTGCGACGGCCTGTGCTGGCAGTATATCATCCGGGAAAGCGGCATCCGCCCCGAATTTGTGGTGTCCACCGAGCCCACGGACGGAGGCATTTACCGGGGCCAGCGGGGGCGCATGGAGATTCGGGTGGACGTGAAGGGGGTCAGCTGCCATGGCTCCGCTCCGGGACGGGGGGACAACGCCATTTACAAAATGGCGGATATCCTCCAGGACGTGCGTGCACTGAACGAAAACGACGCCTCGGAGGACAATGAGGTGTTGGGGCTGGCTGCCATGCTGGAGGAAAAACACAATCCCCTGTGGCGGGATGCCCGCTTCCTGGGCAGGGGCACCATCACGGTGAGCCAGATCTTCTATACCAGCCCCTCCCGTTGCGCCGTGGCGGACGGGTGCTCCGTATCCCTGGACAGGCGCATGACCGCCGGAGAGACCTGGGAGAGCTGCCTGGAACAGATCCGCAACTTGCCCAGCGTGCAAAAGTACGGGGAAGACGTGAAGGTCAGCATGTACGGCTACGACCAACCCAGCTGGACCGGTTGTGTGTATCCCATCGAATGCTATTTTCCCACCTGGGTGATCGACGAAGAGCACCCGCTGACCCGGGCCATGAAAAAGGCTCACACCCTTTTGTTCGGCCCGGAGCGGGAGGGGGACGAGAGCGTCCTTCCCGCCCGAAGGGCTCGGCCTTTGGTGGACAAGTGGACCTTTTCCACCAACGGGGTGACCATCATGGGGCGCAACGGTATCCCCTGCATCGGCTTCGGACCGGGCGCGGAAGCCCAGGCCCACGCGCCCAATGAAATGACCTGGAAGAAGGATCTTGTGACCTGTGCAGCCCTGTACGCTGCGCTGCCGGGTTGTTATTTGAAAGAATGATGAAAGGTGGCTGCAGGATGAATATCAAGTTCAAGGACTGTATCGAAGCCCTGAAAAAATTGGACTATGGCGGCATGTACGAGGGTGATTTTTTCCTGACCTGGGAAAAGAGCGACGATGAGATCGCCGCGGTGTTTGCGGTGGCGGACGCCCTGCGAAAACTGCGGGAGAGGAACTATTCCACCCGGATCTTCGACAGCGGCATGGGGATCAGCATTTTCCGGGACAACTCCACCCGGACCCGCTTCTCCTTTGCCTCGGCCTGCAATATGCTGGGGCTGAGCCCCATGGACCTGGACGAGGGCAAGAGCCAGATTGCCCACGGGGAGACCGTGCGGGAGACCGCCAACATGGTGTCGTTCATGGCGGATGTCATCGGCATACGGGACGACATGTACATCGGAAAGGGAAACGCCTACATGCACGCCGTGGCGGATGCGGTGAAGCAGGGCTACGAAGAAGGGGTGCTGGAGCAAAAGCCCACCCTGGTGAACCTCCAGTGCGACATCGACCATCCCACCCAGGTCATGGCCGATATGCTGCACATCATCCACCACTTTGGCGGCGTAGACAAATTGAAGGGCAAGAAGATCGCCATGACCTGGGCCTACTCTCCCAGCTATGGAAAACCCCTGTCCGTGCCCCAGGGTGTCATCGGCTTGATGACCCGCTTCGGCATGGACGTGGTGCTGGCCCATCCCGAGGGCTACGGCGTGATGCCCGAGACCGAACAGGTGGCCGAAGCCAATGCCCGGCGCAGCGGGGGGACCTTTGCCCGGGTGTCCAGCATGGCGGAGGCGTTCCGGGATGCGGACATCGTGTACCCCAAGAGCTGGGCGCCCTTTGCCGCCATGGAAAAACGCACTGCCCTGTACGGGGCGGGAGACATGGAAGGCATTTCGGACCTGGAAAAGGAACTGCTGGCCCAGAACGCCCTGCATGTGGACTGGTCCTGCACCAGCGAGCTGATGCGGACGACGCGTAAAGGCAGAGCCCTGTATATGCACTGCCTGCCCGCCGACATCAGCGGCGTGAGCTGTGAAAAGGGCGAAGTAGACGCGAAGGTTTTTGACAAATACCGGCCGCTGCTGTACCGGCAGGCTTCTTTCAAGCCCTACATCATTGCCGCCATGATCTTCCTGGCCAAGGTGAAAAATCCGGCGGCGATGCTGCAAAAGATAAGGGCCAGGGGGACAGAGCGCCGGATCTGAGGGATCCGGCCCAAAGAGCAACCATGTAAAGGAGCGGATGATCATGCTGCTGGTGGGCGCCGGAAAACTGATTACGAGGGATCCGGCGCAGCCCTTTCTGGAAAACGGCTGCGTCGCGATGGATGAAAAGGGTTTGATTGCGGCAGTGGGGGATACGGATGCCCTGAAAGCGCGCTACCCCGGGGCGGAATTCCTGGACGCCGCCGGCTGCGTGATCATGCCCGGACTGATCAATGCCCACAACCACACCTACTCTGCCTTTGCCCGGGGCCTATCCGTAAAAGGATACGCCCCCAAAGGTTTTTTGGACGTGCTGGAGGGCATGTGGTGGACCCTGGACCGGAATCTGAGCGTGGAGAACACAATGCTCAGCGCCCAGGCCTGTTTCATCGAATGCGTGGAGAACGGGGTGACCACGGTGATCGACCACCACGCGGGGTACGGCGGGGTGGAAGGCAGCCTGGCCGCCATTGCCGGGCAGGCGGATCGCTTTGGCCTCCGGGCCTGCCTGTGCTATGAAGTCAGCGACCGGGAAGGCCCGGAGCTGATGCGCCGTGCCGTGGCGGAAAACACCGGGTTCATGGAATGGGCCGCGAAGCAGAGCGGGGACAAGATCTTTGGCATGATGGGGATGCACGCCCAGTTCACCCTGTCCAATGAGACCCTGGAATACTGCATGAGCCGGATCCCCCAAGGGGCCGGCTGCCACATCCACGTGGCGGAGGGCATCGATGACGTGTATCTGTGCCTGAAAGAGCATGGCAAGCGGCCGGTGTTCCGGCTCCACGATCACGGGGTTCTGGGGGAAAACACCATCCTTGGGCACTGCACCCATGTGAGCGAGGCGGAGATGGACCTGATCAAAGGCAGCGACACCATGGTGGTGCACAACCCGGAGAGCAACATGGGCAACGCCGTGGGCTGTCCGCCCGTGCTGTCCATGGTACAAAAGGGGATCCTCATCGGGCTGGGCACCGACGGGTATACCCAGGATATGCTGGAGAGCTACAAAGTGGCCAACCTGCTGCACAAACACAATTTGTGCGACCCGGCGGCAGCCTGGGGCGAGATCCCCGAGATGCTGTTTGGAAACAACGCCCGGATGTGCAGCCGCATGATGGAAAAGCCCGTGGGGATCCTGAAAGAAGGCGCCCACGGGGACCTGATCGTGATAGACTACGACCCGCCCACCCCCATGGGGGAGAGCAACATAAACGGACACATCCTGTTCGGCATGAACGGCCGCATGGTGCGGGACACCGTGGCCGGGGGCAAGATCCTGATGCGAGACCGGACCCTCACCCTTGTGGACAAGGCCGAAATCCTGGCCAAATGCCGGGAAGGGGCCAAAGACCTGTGGGCGCGGATCAACGGATAAGGAGGGTACCATGGAAATAGAGATGATGCCCTTGCGGTTCCCCGAACTGATGGAGCGGGCATTGCGGGAATACGGGCGGAGCGGGTCGCTCTACGGGGTGCGCACCCTCTACCGGCATGAAGGAAAATGTTGGCCCGTCCTGGGGCAGGAACTGGAGACCCCCTTTGGACTTGCGGCGGGTCCCCACACCCAGCTGGCCCAGAACATCGTCGCGGGCTACGGGGCGGGGGCGCGGTACTTCGAATTGAAGACGGTGCAGACCCTGGACGGGCCCGAGCTCGCCCGGTGCATCCCCCGGCCCTGTATCCTGGCCCGGGCGGAAGGGTACAACGTGGAGTGGTCCACCGAACTCACGGTGGAGCAGGCCTTCGACCAGTACCTGTACGCCTGGTGCGCCCTGTCCCTGCTGTCCCGGGCGCTGAAGCTGGGTTCTGAGCGGGGCTTTGCGTTCAATATGAGCGTAGGGTATGACTATGCGGGCATCTGTTCCCCCAAGATCGATGCCTTCATCGAGGGCCTGAAGGATGCCGGGAAGACCCGGGCTTACGGGGAATGCATGGATTGGGCAAAGGAGCACGGCATGGAGCCCGTCAGCCCGAAAGTGTGCGATACGATCACCCTGAGCACGCTCCACGGCTGCCCCAAAGAGGAGATCAAGCGGATCTGCGCCTACCTCATCCGGGAAAAGGGGCTGAACACTTTTGTCAAGTGCAACCCCACCATGCTGGGTTACGACTTCGTGCGAAAGACCCTGGACGGCCTTGGCTATGGGGAGATCGCCTTTGACGACCATCACTTCAACGAGGATATGCAGCACGGCGAGGCCGTACAGATGATCCGGGAACTTACTGAACTGGCAAAAGGGGAAGGGGTACAGTTCGGGGTCAAGCTGTCCAATACCCTGCCCGTGGATATCAAGGCGAATGAACTGCCCGGGGAGGAGATGTACATGAGCGGCGCCGCCTTGTATCCCCTCACCGTGGCCCTGGCCGCCCGAATGGCGGAGGAGTTCCGGGGGGAACTGCCCATCAGCTTTGCCGGGGGCGCGGACGCCCTGAACCTGTCCAAACTGCTGGATACCGGCGTGCGCCCGGTCACCATGGCCACCACCCTCTTAAAGCCCGGGGGGTACGAGCGGCTGTATCAAATGGCGCAAATGACGGGGGCGCACCCGGCCCGGGAAAGGGAAGGCATCGACGCCGGGGCCCTGAAGGAATTGGCCCTGGACGCGGCGAAGGACCCGCGCTATGCCCGGCCCATAAAGGCGGGACCCGCGCCCAAGATCAAGGGCCCGGCGCCCCATTTCGACTGTTTTGCGGCGGGCTGCACCGCGGGATGCCCCATCGAACAGGATATCCCCGGGTATCTCGATCGGGTGGAAAAGGGAGAATACGCCGCGGCTTTGGAGCTGATTTACAGCAAAAACCCCCTGCCAAGCATTACGGGCGCCATTTGCCCCCATACGTGTCAGTCCGGCTGCGCCCGCCGTTACTACGAGGAGAGCGTGCACATCCGTTCTGCCAAACATTTGGCGGCGGTGAAGGGCCTGGAAACCTATATGGCCTCCCATCCGCCCCGTGAACAAACCGGGCCCAGGGTGGCCGTGGTGGGGGGCGGACCCGGGGGGATCGCTGCGGCCTCCCTTCTGGCCAGGGGAGGCGCCCGGGTGACCCTGTTTGAGCAAAATGATGCGCTTGGGGGACTGGTGCACAGCGTCATCCCCTCCTTCCGCATCCCTGATTCCGACATCAAGAGGGACCTCCGGATGCTCGAGGCCACCGGGGTGGATATACGCCTGAACACCCGCATCGAAAGCCCGGAAGATGTGGCAGGCTTTGACCGGGTGGTGGTGGCCGTGGGCGCCAATCTGCACAGCGCCCTGCCCCTGGAAGAGGGGGTCAGCCTCAATGCCATCGATTTTTTGAAGGCATACAAAAAAGATCCCGGGGCCATGGGGATCCGCGGCCACGTGGTGGTGGTGGGGGGCGGCAACACCGCCGTGGACGCCGCCCGGGCGGCCCTCCGCCTGCCGGGGGTAGAGAGCGTGCGCATGGTCTACCGAAGGACCGCGGGGCAGATGCCTGCGGATGGGGAGGAACTGGGGGAGGCCCTGAAAGAGGGGGTGCACTTCAGCACCCTGAGCCTGCCCGTGAAGCTATCGGGGGACAGGCTCCTGTGTACCCGGATGCGGTTGGGAGAGATCTGCCCGGACGGCAGGCGTGGCTGTGTGCCCACGGAGGAGTGCGTGGAATTCCCCTGCGATTTCCTCATCGCGGCTATCGGGGAAAAGCCGGACCCGGAGGAGATCGGGCGCTTTGGTCCCGACGCCATCCTGGTGGGGGACGTGCGGCGCGGCCCCGCCACCGTGGTGGAGGCCATTGCGGATGCCCTCCATGCCCGGGATCTGATCCTGGGCAGGCCGGAGGACATAAGCGCCGGAGCGCCAGGAGCCGTAAGGGCAAAGGGCGTGCTGGAATTCCCGGGAGAGGGTTGTGACGCCGGGCGCTGCCTGAACTGCCTTGGCCACTGCCTGCACTGTGTGGAGGTGTGCCCCAACCGGGCCAATGTGTGTTATGTGGTCGACGGAAGGCCTCAGGTGCTGCATCTGGACGCTTTGTGCAACGAATGCGGGAACTGCGCAGACTTCTGTCCCTACGAGGGGGCGCCCTACCGGGACAAGCTCACCTTCTTTGCCGACAAGGAGAGGCTTTTGAAAGGGAGCGCACAGGGCTTTGCCCCTGCCGGAGGGGATACCTTCTGCTTCCGGCTGGAAAGCCGGGTGTTTGAAGCCAGCCTGAAAGGGGATATCCCGGAGGACCTTCGCAAATTGATTATGACCATGCGGGAAAGCGGCGATCTGACATGATTACCCTCGTAGTAAACGGACGGGAGCGGCATGCGGAAAGGGACATGCCCCTGATCCAATATCTCCGGGAGGAACTGCGCCTGACCTCGGTGAAAAACGCCTGTGGCGAAGGGGCCTGCGGCGCCTGTACCGTGCTGGTGGACGGGAAAAAGGTGCGGGCCTGCGTCAAGCGCCTGTCCGCCTGCGCGGGGACGTCGGTGCTCACCGTGGAGGGCTTGTCCCCCCGGGAGCGGGCCGTGTACGTCCACGCCTTCGGAGAGGCGGGGGCGGTACAGTGCGGCTTTTGTATCCCCGGGATGGTGCTGAGCGCCAAGGCCCTGCTGGACGAGAACCCCGAGCCGGACCGGGCGGCCGTGAAGAAGGCCATCCGGGGCAACATCTGCCGCTGCACCGGCTATCAAAAGATCGAAGACGCCATCCTGCTGGCTGCCCGCTATTTCAGGGAGGATTTGCCCGTTCCCCAGCCCAGGGATGAAGGGGGGATCGGGGCGCTCGTACCCCGGCCCGATGTGGAGGAAAAGGTGCTGGGCACCGGGCTGTACGCGGACGACCTGGTACTGCCCGGGATGGTGTTTGCCAGGGCCCTCCGGAGCCCCTACCCCAGGGCGCGGGTGCTGTCCATCGACGTTTCCCGGGCCCTGGCCCACAAGGACGCGGTGCGCATCCTCACGGCCTCCGACGTGCCCTTCAACAAGACCGGGCACATCATCCCGGACTGGGATGTGATGATCCCGGTGGGGGAGATCACCCGCACCATTGGGGACGCGGTAGCCCTGGCGGCCTCCCGCAAAAGGGAGAGCCTTGACGAGATCCTGGACCTGATCGACGTGGAATACCAGGTGCTGCAGCCAATCACAGATCCCCGGGCCGCTATGGCGGAGGACGCCCCCAAACTGCATCCCGGCGGCAACATCCTGAGCCGGCAGGAGCTGAAGCGGGGGGACCCGGATGCCGCCATCGCCGGGGCCGCCCACGTGGTCACCAGGCACTATTCCACCCCCATGACGGACCACGCCTTCATGGAGCCCGAGTGCGCCGTGGCACAGCCGGACGGCGATGGGGGGGTGATCCTGTACACCGGGTCCCAGTCGGTATACGACGAGCGGCGGGAGATCAGCCGGATGCTTGAAATCGACCCCGAAAAGGTGCGCTGCGTATCCATGCTGGTGGGAGGCGGATTCGGGGGCAAGGAGGATATGAGTGTCCAGCACCACGCCGCTCTGATGGCCTGGGCTACCGGGCTGCCGGTGAAGGTATGCTTTTCCCGACAGGAGAGCCTGAACGTACACACCAAGCGCCACGCCATGGAGATCGACATGACCACCGCCTGCGACGCGAACGGCAAGCTCCTGGCCATGAAGGCCCTCCTCATGTCGGACTGCGGAGCCTATGCCTCCCTGGGGGGGCCGGTGCTGCAGCGGGCCTGTACCCACGCTTCCGGCCCCTACGCCTTTTCCGACATCCACGTCACCGGGATCTGCGTGTATACCAACAACGTGCCCGGCGGCGCTTTCCGGGGATTTGGGGTGACACAGAGCTGCTTTGCTGGGGAGATGAACATGAACCTGCTGGCCCGGGAAGTGGGGATTTCCCCCTGGGAGATGCGGTGGCGCAATGCGGTGCGGCCCGGGGACGTGCTGCCCAACGGCCAGATCGTGGGCCCCGACTGCGCCATGGCAGAATGCCTGCTGGCGGTGCGGGAGGCCTTCGAGCGCAGCCCCTACGCCGGGATCGCCGCCTGCATGAAAAACAGCGGCCTTGGGGTGGGGGTGCGGGACATCGGGCGCTGCGACCTGAAGGTGCGGGAGGGCATGGTGCACATCAAGAGCTCCGCCGCCTGCATGGGTCAGGGAATCGCCAGCGTGGCGAGCCGCATCCTGTGCACGACTACCGGCCTGCCCCCATCCCGCTTCATCCATGAGCGCCCGGATACCGGGGAGACCCCAGACAGCGGCACCAGTACGGCCAGCCGACAGACCCTCTTCATGGGGGAGGCGGCGAGGCGGGCAGCGGAAAAACTGTCCAACGCCCTGGAGGAAGCGGGGGGCGACCTGGAACGGCTGGAGGGCATGGCCTTTTCCGGGGAATACGAGGGCGTCACTGATCCCATGGGCTCGGACAAGCCCAACCCGGTGAGCCACATCGCCTACAGCTACGCCTGCCAGGTGGTGGAACTGGACGAGGATCTGCGCCTGGTACGGGTCACAGCGGCCCACGACGTGGGAAGGGTCATCGACCCCAAATCCTGCCAGGGGCAGGTAGAGGGGGGCGTGGCCATGGGCCTGGGCCTGGCCCTCAGCGAGCAATTCGAGATGGAGGGCGGGCAGGTGCTGTCCAGATACGGTACCCTGGGCCTGCTCCGGGCGGACCAGGTGCCCCCCATCGAGGTGAAGCTCGTTGAAAAGGGGGATCCGGCGGGCCTTGCCTACGGCGCGAAGGGAGTCGGGGAGATCAGCGCCATCCCCACCGCCCCCGCAGTAGCCCTGGCAGCCATGCGGGTAGACGGGGTGGAGCGCAGGAGCCTTCCCATTTCCGGTTCGCCGTATCGAAGGGGGCGGGCCGGCACCGTGGCAGGCCGGGCATCGGAACCTACAATGGGCGCCGCCAAAGAGAAGGAGAGGACGTGAGAAACATGAAGGAGTCCGGTCTGCTGCTGGGCATCGATGTGGGCACTTCCTCCTGCAAGGTGGATATCTTCCGGGCGGACGGGACCCAGGTGGCCGGGGGAAGCGCCGCATATCCGGTGTATTGCCCGGCCCCGGGCATCTCCGAGCAAGACCCGGAGGATTGGTGGCAGGGGGTATGCAGCGCCATCCGGGAGGCCCTGGAGAGCGGCGGGGTCGAGCCCGGGCGCATCGCTTCCCTGGGCCTGGGCGGCCAGGGGTGGTCCGCCATCGCCCTGGACGGGGCGGGGCAAGTGCTGTGCAGGACGCCCATCTGGAACGACATGCGCGCCCAAAAACAGTGCGACTGGGCCGAGTCCGTGGTGGGGGAGGACAGATTGTTCCGCTGCGGCGGCAATCCCACCATGCCCTCCTACACCCTGCCCAAGATCCTCTGGTACCGGGACGAACAGCCGGACGTGTACGAAAAGGCGGACAAGATCCTGCAGTCCAACAGCTTCATCGCCTGGAAACTCACCGGGACCATCGCCCAGGACCTGTGCCAGAGCTATGCCTATCAGTGCTTTGACATGGAAAAGGGCTGCTGGGACGAGGAGATCATCCGGGAGCTGAAGATCCGGCGTTCATTGCTCCCCGAACTGGTGAAATGCCACCAGGTGGTGGGCGGGGTGACGGCTGAGGCGGCAGCCCGCACAGGCCTCCTTCAAGGGACCCCCGTGGTGGCCGGCGGCCTGGACGCAGCCTGCGGCTCCCTGGGCGCCGGGGTGTGCAGGCCGGGGCAGACCCAGGAACAGGGGGGTCAGGCGGGGGGCATGAGCATTTGCACCCGGGAGATGATCGCGGACAAGCGGCTGATCCTGTCCCGGCACGTGGTGGACGGCCTGTTCCTGCTGCAAGGGGGCAGCGTGGGGGGCTCTGGGGCTTTCAAGTGGCTCAGCGAGCAGTTGTGCGAGGGGGAGACCCTTCGCTTCCCAGATGATCCCTTTGTAGAGATGAGCCGGATGGCCGGGGAGATCAAGGCGGGCAGCGAAGGCGTGCTGTTCCTGCCCTACATGTCCGGGGAGCGTTCACCCATCTGGGATCCCCATGCCCGCGGCGTGTTCTACGGCCTGGATTTTTCCAAGACGAGGGCCCACTTGATCCGGGCTTGTATGGAAGGAGTGGCCTACTCCCTACGCCACAACTGCCAGGTAGCCCTGGAGGCGGGGGCGAAGATCGAGCGCTTCTTCTCCATGGGAGGCGCAGCCAACAGCCTGGTGTGGACCCAGATCAAGGCGGACGTCACCGGTACCCCCATCGACGTGCCCAACACCTCTTCCGCCACCACCCTGGGCGCCGCTATCGTGGCGGGGGTGGGCACCGGGATCTACGAGGGCTTCGAGGGGGCGGTGGACCAGTGCGTCCGATTCACCCGCAGCCACGAGCCGGACCCCGCCAACAAAGGGGGATACGACGAGGGATTTGAAAGATACCTTGAACTTTACCAACGATTAAGACCCATGATGCAGGGATGAAACAAAAGGAGAGCGATCGACATGAACCAGTTTTCCGGGTTGTCCATCGAGGCGCTGCTGGATCCCAAAGGGTTTGACTGTGCCTGCGGCAAGCATCACGCCAGCGACCTCAAATATTTCAAGTCCGGGGCGGGCGTCATTGGGGAGATCCCCGCTGTCCTGGAGCAGATGCGATGCAAGTACCCCTTCGTGGTCGCGGACCCCAACACCTTTGAAGCCGCGGGCAGGCAGGTGCTGGCGGTCCTTTTAAAAAGCGGCATCCCCTTCAAACAGTACATCATTCCCCGGGGCGCGCCGGAGCCTGACGAGTGGGCGGTGGGCGCCGTGGCCATGGCTGTGGACCCCGCCTGTGATATCCTGCTGTGCGTGGGTTCCGGGGTACTGAACGACGTATTAAAGGTGATCTCCGCCCTGTCCGGCAAGCCCCTCATGGCGGTGGCCACCGCCCCCTCCATGGACGGGTACGCCTCTTCCTCCTCTTCCATGCACGTGAACGAGGTGAAGACCTCCTTGTACAGCCACTGCCCCACCGCCATCATCGCGGATACGGACATCCTGTGCAAGGCGCCCATGCGCATGATCTGGGCGGGCTTTGGGGATATGATCGCCAAGTACGTGTCCATCTGCGAGTGGCGCATGGCCCACCTGATCATCGACGAATACTACTGTGAGGAGATCGCCAGACTGATCCGCCGCTCGGTGAAGGATATCATGGACAACGCGGACCGGCTGGCCAGCCGGGACCCGGCGGTGATCCGGGCCATTACGGAGGGGCTGGTGCTTTCCGGGGTGGCCATGAGTTTTGCGGAAAATTCCCGGCCCGCCTCGGGGCTGGAGCATTACTTCTCCCACATGTGGGAAATGATGGCCCCGGAGCGGGGGGTCAAGCCCGACTTCCATGGCATCCAGGTCGGGGTGGGCACCATGACCTGCCTGAAGCTCTTCGACTGGATCCGCACCGTCAAGCCGGACTGGGAAAAGGGGACCCGGCATATGGAATCCTTCGATCCCGAGGCCTGGAAGGAAGAGATGCGGGACATCTTCGGGAGCACGGCGCCCCAGATCATCGAGGTGGAAGAGCGGCTGCGCAAAAACGACCCGGGAAAGCACGCCAAACGCCTTCGGAGGATCGTGGACAACTGGGACGAGATCCTGCGCTGCATCGATGAGGAACTGCCGGACACCAAGGTGCTGGAAGACCTGATGAAGGACCTGGGCATGCCCATGACCCCGGCGGACATCGGATGGGACGAAAAGGGCGCCAAAGACGCCTACACCGGAGCCCGTGAGATCCGGGACAAGTACCTGATCTGCTCCATCCTGTGGGATCTGGGCTTGGCCAAAGAGGCCCGGGCCCGGGTACGGGCGGAGTAGAAAGCAGCAACAGAAAAGATTCCCGGCCGCCCGAAGGGGAAACCGGGAATCTTCTTGCTGTTCTTAAAACCTGGATCAGGCGCGGAGCATTTCCTCCACCAGGCGGATGGCGTGGAGGTAGTTTTCGTTGTGGGTGCCCCGGAGGATGTGGTAATTGGTGGCGCCGCACTCCGCCATCATGGCTTTGAGCATGTCGTCATTTTTCTTCCGGGTCTCGGGATCCCCGTGCAGCCGCAGCCCGTCCGACACCCATTCCCCCCTGGGCTCCAGGTACAGGGTGAGGTCGAAACGGGAGAATTTCCCGATGTACTCGGCCAATTCGATGTTGGTATCCTCGTACAGCCGGGCGTAGAAGTTGGTGACAATCGCGTCGGTGTCGCAGAAGAAGACCTTGTTGGCCTCTTTCCGGGCCTTGACCTCCAGCATCTTCTGGCCGTAGATGAATTCCGGGTAGATGCTGATGTCGGGCTGACCCGTGCCGTACTCCTCGCACACGATGCGGCCGTATTCGTCGGTGTAGGAGGTGGAGTAGAACTTGGCCAGTTTCCGGGCCAGGGTGGTTTTGCCGCAGCTCTCGGTGCCGGTGATCAGCACGGATTTGTTCAACAGGTGCTGGTAGGTCCGGGGCAGCAAATAATAGGAATCCATGGTGGCTTCGGAGCGGATCTGGGTGCCCCGGATGTTCATGATGGAGCGGTCCCGGTCGATGATGCGGTGTTCCGCCCAAGGGTATGCCAGGCGGTACAGGGGATCCATGTCGGGACGGCTGGAATAGCAGGCGTCGAACTTACCGATGGCTTCCACCACGCAGTGCGCCTCGGCCTCCCATTCGTCGATGCCCTGCTCCAGGGCATAGGCGTGGGCCTTTTTTCCGTCGATGGCCAATACTTTCACATTTGGGAAGGCGGCCAGTTCCCGCTGGATCACCAGCAGCCGAAGCCGCCAGTCCAGGAATTGTTTGTCGAATCGGCACAGATCCTCGTCCATGAGGATGCGCTGTTCCTCCAGGGTGTTGTAGAAGAGCACCACATACACCTGTTCGCACTCCCCCAGGGCAAACTGGGCACAGTGGAGGTGCCCCTTGTGGAAGGGCATGAATTTGCCGCCGTAAAAGCCTACCTTGTACATAACGCGCGCTCCATTAGCAAGAATGGGTGTATTATAGTGCTTTTGG
>JAAYOH010000062.1 GCA_012520375.1 Clostridiales bacterium | reverse complement strand
TCACTTGTCTTGCACCACAGTTTTGGCATACGCCATCCTTGTCAAAGGTATGCTGCAAACTGGCATTGCAACGAATACACCTGCAGTTTTTGCCCATCTGATGACCCAATCTGCCACAGGCATATGTTTTCAAATGTCCGGTCGCATCTCTGATATTTCCATTTGCCAGCATTTCCAGTTGTCCCTTTGAAAATGTGTCGATCCGCGCGTATAGTTCCTTTCTTCTTGAATACAGGAAACTACCGTGATTTGCCAAATACCGTGCTACGATCTCATTGTCATGTACGTGGAATATTGCCTCTTCTCTGACCTCTTCACTCTTGTCCTGCAATGCTTCGATTGCAATTTGCTCGTCCGTAGTCTTCCGCAATGCCGCCAAACGATTTTGGGGGCTGCTGTCGCGTCGGACAATCTCTGCAAGAAGGCTTTCATCTATAATGTCAGGGATTACACTTTTTCGCACATAGTCTGCACCAATGGCAAAGTATAGGCTATTGTCGATCAAACTCCGATCTGAGAGCCCCTCTACAGCCGCCTCTTGTGCAGGAACGCAACGCGTATTTTGAATTGCGCTTACCCGTGCCATATCGCTGGCCAGCTTTGCCGCCGCAGCAGTTTTCACAGCGTCGAGCTTTGCCTGCCGGGTAACATGCAGGAGGTCTTCATCGTTATCTATTTTCTTTTTAACATATTCAACTGCCTTGTCGCACTTCTTGACATTGTCTGTCATCCATACCGGCACAAATAAACGCATTTTCTTTCTCCTTTTCCTGCACTGATGTAAGAAAGGATAGCACAAACCGATGAATCATTCTACCATACAAACGCAAAAAGATGCTCTGGAAGGAGCGCTGTTGGAAACTGATCTCAAGGCTTTTCAAGCTCGTTTCCTGGTTATGTGTTTTAGCAGACAAACGGTTTCGACATGCCCCGTCCAGGGGAACATATCCACGGGCTGCACCCGTTCCAGGCGGTACATGGGGCTCAGCCGGCCGATGTCCCGGGCCAGGGTGGCGGGATCGCAGGAGACGTACACGATGCGGGGGACGCCGCTTGCAAGGAGAGCCCTCGTTAGGCTTTGGTCCACCCCTTTGCGGGGCGGGTCCAACACCACGACGTCCACCTGGTCTCCCGTGGACAACAGGGATGGGAGCAGTTTTGCGGCGTCGGCGCAATGGAATGTGGTCTTGTGGGACAATCCGTTCAGGCGGGCGTTTAAAATGGCGTCCCGGACCGCGGGCTCCAGGATCTCCACCCCCAGGGCGGAGGCACATCGCTTCGCCATGCACAGGGTGATGGTCCCGACGCCGCAGTAAGCGTCCAGCATCGCTTCAGAGGGCTCAAGGCGCGCCATTTCCAGAGCAGCGCCGTACAAACGTTCTGCCTGGGCCCGGTTCACCTGAAAGAAGGACTGGGGATGCAGGTCAAAGGACAGGCCGCATAAGGTATCCCGAAGCTTTTCCGCTCCCCAGACCAACGTGCAATGCCCGTACAAGGCGTGGGCGGGCCGGGAAGCCAGGCGGCAGGTATACAGGCTGACAAGGGAAGGCAGGATATCCGGGAGCCCGGTAATGTCCGGGAGCCGGTCGCCTGACAGGATGCACATCAGTTCCCCCGACCCGTTGACCCGGGTGACCAGATAGCCGGTGAAGGCGGGCGCATTTTTCAGCCACGCCCGCACCCGGCGCATCGCCTGGATGCTCAAGGGATGCTGGGCAAGACAGTCCCGGATCTCGACGATCTCACGGCTCCCCGCCTGCCGAAGACCTATGCGCCCCTCAGCGATGGCGTATTCCGCCTTGTTGCGGCCGCGAAAAGGTTCCGCGGCCCCCAGTACCGGGGAGACCACCGGAGCCTCAATGCCCCCGATCCGCCTCAATGCCTGTTCCACCCGCTCCCTCTTCAGGTCCAGGGAGTATTCGTAGTCCATGTGCAGCGCGGTACAGCCCCCGCACTGCCCGGCATACGGGCAGGGAGAAAGCCGGCGGCGGGGAGAAGCTGTTCCCACCTGCAGCAGCCGGGCGGTCAGGTAGCGCTCCTTCTCCTCCAGGACGCGGCAGGATACCGTTTCCCCCGGCAGCGCACCGGGCACAAAGACGGCGCGCCCGTCGGGGGCCCGGCCAACCCCCTGGAGCTCGGAGCCGGCTCCCGTGACGGCAATGGTCAGATCCATATCAAGACAGCGTGGACAACAAAGCCATCAACTCTCCGTTGGCTTCTCTGGTGTCTTTCACGGCTTCCCGGATGGGCACGTGGATCAGCTTTCCTCCCCGGATGCCCACCGCGAGCCCTCCGGCGTCTCCGGCCAACAGCTGCACCGCATAGTGGCCCAGCCGACCGGCCAGGATGCGATCCTGGGCGGAAGGGGAACCGCCCCGCTGGGTATAGCCCAGCACGGTGGCCCGTGTGTCATGGCCGGAGAGGACCTCGATCATCAAGGCGACCTGGGAGGAAGTCAGCCTGTGGGAGGACAGCTCTTCCAGGGCAGGATATTGGGCCGACAATGCCGCCACATCGCTGGTCAGGGAATTGACCGCCCCCTCGGCAAAGATCAGGATCATGGAATTCTTTCCCTTCATGACCCCCCACCTGACCTGGTCCGCCACCTCCTCCACCGACCAGGGGCGTTCGGGGATCATGACGATCTCGGCGCCGCAAGCCAGGGCAGTATGCACGGCGATCTCCCCGCAGTCCCTGCCCATCACCGTGACCAGGCTGGCCCGCTCGTGGGAATCGCTGGTATCACGGATACGGTTGACGCAGTCGCAAGCCGTGTTCAGGGCGGTATCAAAGCCGATCGTCAGGTCGGTGTAGGCCAGGTCGTTGTCTATGGTGCCCGGGATGCCGATCACGGGCATCCCCAGATCGTTCAGCGCCGCAGCCCCCGCAAAGGTGCCGTTGCCGCCGATGCATACCATGGCCTCTACCCCAAGCGTCCGGAGGTTTTCTACCGCCCGTTTCTGGACTTCAAGCTGCAAAAATTCGGCGCAGCGGGCGGTCATCAGGAAGGTGCCGCCCCGATGGATCTTGTCGGACACGCTCCTGGATGTCATCAGGCGGAAATCGTCCTTTTCCTCTTCGGAGCGCATCAGAAGGCCGTTGTAGCCCCGCAGGAACCCGATTACCGACATGCCCTCATCCAGTCCCGCCCGTACCACGGCGCGGATGGCCGCATTCATTCCAGGAGCATCTCCTCCGCTGGTCAATATCCCGATCCTCTTCATATCGATCCTTTCTGCTTACAGGCAACTATCCTGCAAGATATCCCGGGCTTCCCGGGCCTCGCTGGTCAGGGCCAGTACCTCGTAATAGCTCTCTTCCCCCGCCGGTCGGGTGCGCACCATGAAGCCCTCCCGGGTCAGCAATTCTTTCATGTGCTCAGCCTGCCCAAGACTGTGGGTCATGTGGATGACGACCCACAAAGAATCTTTGTTATGCACGCTTCTTCCCCCTTGCATTTCAGCGGGTATGCGGGTATTATATATGAATAACCCCATCTTGTCAAAACGGAGGCCCGCCATGATGCCGCAACAACCCGCCATCGTCGAACATATGCCCGCCCGCCCAGACGCCGTTTCTTTTGAGACGGGCCTCATTGCAGACCTGTACGCCCTGCCCGAGGGCTTCGTGTATCTGGATGAAGCCGCGCCGGGCATCCGCTGGGACGCCAAGTACGCCACGGAAGACAACTTCACCGGCAGGATCGTAGACGGCTATGAGGCGAACCGCATTGCCCTGTCCCGGGAAATGGCCCAGGCGCTGATCCGCGCGCAAGCCATCGCGACGGAAAAGGGGTACCGGCTTTTGGTCTGGGATGCAGCCCGGCCCCAGCGCGCCGTGGATGACTTTGTGGCCTGGTCCAAAGAACCAGAGGACGGCAGGACCAAAGAGGCCCACTATCCTTCCCTCCGCAAAGATGAGCTGTTCGGCGAATACATCGCCAGGCGCTCGGGCCACAGCCGGGGCGGCGCCGTAGACCTCACCCTGCTCACCCCTGAAGGGGAGGAAGTCGATATGGGGAGCGATTTCGATTTGATGGACCCCCGCAGCCACCACGGCGCCAAGGGCCTCACAAAGGCCCAGCAAGCCAACCGGGAACTACTCTGCTCCATCATGAAGCAAGCGGGCCTGAATCCCTACAAGAGCGAATGGTGGCACTACTCGCTGCAGCAAGAACCTTATCCGGATACATATTTCGATTTTGTGATCGGGGGTACACCCTGACCCCAAGAAGCCCCGCTGTCGCGGGGCTTCCGACCTGTAGGTCCTCTTACCAGAAGAAGGGGAACTGGGTAAAGCGCCAGCCTTCGTCCGTGAGTTCCCGTACATAGATGTACAGTTCTTCTTCGGGTTCAGCATTCTCTTCATTGCCCCAGTAGGACACCGTGACGCTGTATTCGATGCGGTCTTCCGTTTCGCTGATGATTTCAAACTCGGTCTCGCCGATGTGTTCGTCCATCTGGCGCCCCTCGTCGGAAGCATACAGGAAGCCGCCCTCCTCCACATAGAGGTCCATGGCGAAGAGCTCGTCCACGATCTCCTGGGAGAAATAGGTGCTCACAAAATCTTTCAACCCCTGAAGGGTATTGAAGCGCTCGTCCAACACCTGGTAACGATCTCCCGCCGCGTTGGGCTTTTCGTAATCCACATCCAAAGGGTACAGCACGAACCAGCTGTACACCTCCATGGCGCCCATCAGCAGGTCCTCCATCGCATCCTCTTCGTCTTCCCAAACATCGCCCTCGTCCAGGATATCCTCGAACAGGTCCGCGCCCTCTTCGTATTCCTCTTCCCACGCCTCTTCATCTTCTTCGAACAGCCACTCTTCCGCGTCGTCGATCTCTTCGATGTCCGGGGTGGGCTGGGCGTCCGCCAGTTCCTCCGCCGGTACCCAGACGCACAGAGCCAGCAAGATCAAAAGCAATGCAATCAGCCTTTTCATATACATATCCCTCCCAAAAGTATTGGACACTCCATGGGTATATTATACGGTCTATCGGTCAAAAAGACAAGTGAAATCTATGAGGCAAAACCTGGGCAACCAGAAAACCCTTGTCATATCGAGGAAAGGGGGATATACTGTAGGCGGGAATCGCAGACGGGAGGGACGAACATGGAGCGGAAAAACTACGAAGACATCGCATCGGAACTGTTTCTGAAGGGGTGCAACTGCGCCCAGGCCATATTCCTTACATTTCAAGAAGAGATCGGGCTGGATGAAGACAGCATGATCCGGTTGAGCGCCCCCTTCGGCGGCGGATGCGCAGGGATGCGGGAGATGTGCGGTGCGGTCAGCGGCATGGTCATGGTCATGGGCTGCCTTACGGCTTCCAGCGACTATGGGGATACCGCGGCCAAGCGGGCGCTATACAAGCGGGTTCAGAGCCTGGTGGACAAGTTCGAGGCGGAGAACGGCTCCAAAGTATGCGCCGAGCTCTTGCAACTCATCAAAGGCAGCCGCCCCGATCCCGCCCTGCGCAGCGAGGCGTACTATAGGTCCCGCCCCTGCGTCCGCCTGGTGCGCAGCGCCGCAAGGATTTTGGGGGATTGGTTCGAGGCGCAGAAGGCTTAGCCCTTCAAGATCGCCGCCAAAAAGCGTCATCAGCACCCTTTCCCTGGCGCAAAAGCAAACCGGCATGAGATCCCCGCCACGGTAACACACCCCATATAGCAAAAGAATGCCGCCGCCATCAGGCGGCAGCACTCTTTGCTTTTTCGATAGGTATCAGTCCGCAATCAGGCTGCAGCCGGTCATCTCCTCGGGCTGAGCCAAGCCCATCAGGGTCAGCATGGTGGGGCACAGGTCGCACAGCCTGCCCCCCTCCCGCAAGGTGTGGCGGGGGTTTTCGGGGTCGATCACAATGACGGGGACCGGATTGGTGGTGTGGGCTGTAAAGGGCTCACCGCTGTCCGGATCCACCATCTGGTCCGCGTTGCCGTGATCGGCGGTGACGATGACCTTTCCGCCCTGGGCCACGATGGCGTCCACCACCCGGCCCACACAGGCGTCCACGGTCTGTACGGCCTTAACGGCCGCTTCCATGATGCCGGTATGGCCCACCATATCGCAATTGGCGTAGTTCAGGATGATCACGTCGTACTTCTTCGCCTCGATCTCCTTCAGCACCGCTTCGGTCACTTCGTAGGCGCTCATTTCGGGCTTCAGGTCGAAGGTGGGCACCAGGGCGGCGTCCGGAGAAGGCACCAGGATGCGGTCCTCGCCGGGAAACACCCGCTCCTCCCCCCCGTTGAAGAAGAAGGTGACGTGGGCATACTTTTGGGTCTCCGCGATGCGCAGCTGCTTCAGGCCCATCTTGCTCACATACTCGCCCATGGTCATGGACAGCGCCTCAGGCGGATAGGCCAGGGACACGTTGGGCATGGTGGCGTCGTACTGGGTCATACACACATAGTGCAGGGGGAAGAAGCCCTTTTTGCGCTGAAAACCGGTGAAATCCGGGTCCACAAAGGCGCGGGTAATCTCCCGGGCGCGGTCCGGGCGGAAGTTGAAAAACACCACGGAATCTTCCGCCTTGATCAGCCCCTGGGGGTCGATGACGGTGGGCAGCATGAATTCGTCGGTAAGGTACTTTCCTGCCTCGTCGATGACAAGGTAACTGTCCTCGATGGCTTGTACAGGGTCGGTTGCGGTGTTGCCCTCGCCGTATACCATGGCGGCATAGGCTTTTTCTACCCGCGGCCAGGCATTGTCCCGGTCCATGGCGTACAGTCTGCCCATGACGGTGGCCACCTTGCCGGTGCCGATCCTGTCCATCTCCTCCACCAATTCCCGGACAAAGCCCGCGCCGGATGCGGGGGGCTCGTCCCGGCCGTCCAGCAGGGCATGGACGTACACCTTGTCAAGGCCGTGCCGTTTTGCCATTTCCAGCAAACCGTACAGATGCTCCTGATGGGAGTGTACGCCGCCGTGGGAGACCAGTCCGATGAGATGCAGGGCCGTGCCCTTTTCCCGGCAGGCTTCCATGGCACCGGTCAGGGCGGGATTCTTGAAGAACGCGCCAGTCTTGATGTCCTGGCTGATCTTTACCAGCATCTGGTACACCACACGGCCCGCGCCGATGTTGGTGTGGCCTACCTCGCTGTTGCCCATTTGGCCGTCCGGAAGGCCCACATCCAGGCCGCTGGCGCCGATCTGGGTGCTAGCATACTGTTTCGCAAGGCGGTCCAGGTTGGGGGTGCCCGCCACGGAGACGGCGTTGTCGGGACCTGCCGGGGCGATGCCAAAGCCGTCCATGATGATGAGTGCGGTGGTCATCAAAAGTTCACCACCTGGGCAAAATCTGCCGCTTTCAGGCTGGCGCCGCCGATCAGGCCGCCGTCGATCTCGGGCTGTGCCATCAAGCCCTTGACGTTGGAGCCCTTCATGGAGCCGCCGTACTGGATGCGCACCTTGTCCGCGGTCTCCTGGCCGTATTTGCCGGCCAGCGCCTTGCGGATCGCGCCAATGGTCTCGTTGGCCTGCTCATCGGTGGCGGTAAGGCCGGTACCGATGGCCCACACGGGCTCATAGGCTACGACAACGCCCTGGATTTCCTCCCTGCTCAGGCCAGTGAGGGCCATCAGGGTCTGGTAGGAAACGATGGCGTCCGTATAGCCGCCTTCCCGCTCGTCCTTCATCTCGCCCACGCAAATGATGGGTGTCAGCCCCGCCTTCACGGCGGCCACGGTGCGGAGGTTCACGCTCTTGTCGGTCTCTCCGAAGTACTGACGGCGCTCGGAATGGCCGATGATCACATACTCACAGCCCACGGCCTTCAGCATGTCACAGGACAGTTCCCCAGTATAAGCGCCTTTCTCGGCGAAATGCACGTTCTGGGCGCCCAGCTTCACGTTGGTCCCCTCGATCGCGCTCTTCACGGCGGCCAGGCAGACGGCGGGGGGACACACCACCACATCGCAGGGCGCGTCCGCCACCAGGGGGATCAATTCTTTCACCAGCTGCACGGCCTCTTCCGGGGTCTTGTTCATTTTCCAGTTGCCGGCGATGATGGGTTTACGCATGATATATTCCTCCTGTTCCTATGCCCCGGGATACCACACCCGGGCTCTTTTTCTCAACGCTTACTTGTCGTTCAGGGCCGCAACGCCGGGCAGGGTCTTGCCTTCCAGGAATTCCAGGGAGGCGCCTCCGCCGGTGGAGATGTGGCTCATCTTGGGGGCCAGGCCCATCTGGGTCACCGCAGCCGCGCTGTCGCCGCCGCCGATGATGGTGGTGGCGCCGCTGGCGGCCAGGGCCTCAGCGATGGCCAGGGTACCCTTGGCAAAGTTGGGCATTTCGAACACGCCCATGGGGCCGTTCCACACCACGGTCTTGGCAGAGGCAATCTGCTCGCTGAACAGGGCCACGCTCTTGGGACCGATGTCCAGGCCCTCGTACCCCGCAGGGATTCCTTCGCTGGCATCTACGGTGATGATATTGCAGTCGTTGTCGAACTTGTCGCCGCACACGTTGTCCACGGGCAAGAGCAGCTTGACGCCCTTCTCCTTGGCCTTGTCCATCATTTCCTTGGCGAGTTCGATGCGCTCGGCATCCAGCAGGGAGTTGCCCACTTCATAACCCAGGGCCTTCTGGAAGGTATAGGCCATGCCGCCCCCGATGATGAGGGCGTCCACCTTCTCCAGCAGGTTGGTGATGACGCCGATCTTGTCCTTCACCTTGGCGCCGCCCAGGATGGCGACGAAGGGGCGCTTGGGATCGTTGATGGCGCCGCCCAGGAAATCCAGCTCCTTGCCGATGAGGAAGCCTGCCACAGCGGGGAGGAAGGAAGCCACGCCGGCGGTGGAGGCGTGGGCACGATGCACGGTACCGAAAGCGTCGCTCACATAGACATCGGCCAGGTCGGCCAAAGCTTTCGCCAGTTCGGGGTCGTTTTTCTCTTCGCCGGGCATGAAGCGCACGTTCTCCAGCAGCATGACCTGCCCGGGCTTCAGGGCGGCGGCCAGCGCCTTCGCGTCCTCGCCCACCACGTCTTTGGCCAGCTTCACTTCCAGGCCCAGCTTTTCGCTGAGGCGGCAGGCCACGGGGGCCAGGGAGTATTCCATGTTGAAGGCGCCCTTGGGGCGGCCCAGGTGGGAGCACAGGATCAGGGCCGCGCCTTGCTCCAGCAGATAGTTGATGGTGGGCAAAGCCGCATCGATGCGGGTCTCGTCTGTGATGTTCTTTTCGGCGTCCAGGGGCACGTTGAAGTCGCAGCGCACCAGGACTTTCTTGCCGGCCACATCGATATCGCGGATGGTCTTCTTGTTCATTTCGTCTCTCTCCTTCGCTGATGATCGTCTGTTTTGCCGCCTTTTATCATACCTGTCCAATGTTAATCTGTCCATCAAAGCAAAAATAGAAAAGTGAAATTGCTGTATATTTAACCTGATGATGGTAAGATGTACCGGATTGCAAGAAGGGAGCCTTTCATGAAGGATCGTTCAACGCGTGACGAGATCATCCGGGTGGAGCAAGTCTGCTTCGCCTATCCGGGCCAGCAGGCCCAGGTGCTGGATGCTGTCAATCTGTCCGTGGGCGCGGGAGAGTTCCTCGCCATCCTGGGGCACAATGGCAGCGGCAAGAGCACCCTGGCCAAATTGCTGAACGCCCTGTTCGTCCCCTCGTCGGGAAAGGTATATGTGGACGGCATCGACACCGGAGACGCCGACCGGGTGTGGGACGTGCGCCGGGTATGCGGCATGGTCTTCCAGAACCCGGACAACCAGCTGGTGGCCACCGTGGTGGAAGAGGACGTGGCCTTCGGGCTGGAAAATCTGGGCATCCCCGCCCCCGAGATCCGCCCCCGGGTGGAAGATGCCCTGGCTGCCGTGGGCATGGGGGAGTACGCCCTCAGCGCCCCCCACATGCTGTCGGGCGGGCAGAAGCAACGCATCGCCATCGCCGGGGTGCTGGCCATGCGGCCCCGGGTCATCGTGTTCGACGAAGCCACCGCCATGCTGGATCCCGCCGGCCGGGACAGCGTCATGGACGTTGTGCTGCGGCTGTGCCGGGAAGAGGGCATCACGATGGTGTGGATCACCCATTTCATGGAGGAAGCAGCCTTGGCTGACCGCCTGATCCTCATGGACCAGGGGCGCGTCGCCATGGAAGGCGCCCCCCGTGAGGTGTTCGCCCGGGTGGAGGCGGTCCGTGCCCTGGGCCTCGACGTGCCCGAAATGGCCGAATTGGGACAACGACTGAATAAGCGGGGCCTGGAACTGCCGGAAGGCATCCTCACGACCCGGGAAATGGTGGTGGCGCTGTGTCGATTGAAGTCAGGAACCTGAGCCACACCTATGCCCCGGACACGCCATTCCAGGCCGTTGCGGTGCATGATATCTCCTTTACCCTGGGGGACGGGGAGCTGGTGGGCCTGATCGGGCACACGGGCAGCGGCAAGACCACCCTGGTGCAGCACCTGAACGGCCTGATGAAGCCCACGGCGGGCAGCGTGCTCGTCGACGGGGTGGATCTGGCCCAAAAGGGCGCAGACCTGGCCGCCATACGCAAAGAGGTTGGGCTGGTGTTCCAGTACCCCGAATACCAGCTGTTTGAAGAAAGCGTGTTGAAGGACATCGCCTTTGGGCCGCTGAATATGGGGCTTGGCCGCGAGGAGGCCGAAGCCCGTTCCCGGGAAGCCGCCCTGCTGGTGGGGCTCCCTGAAAGCGTGTTGGAGCAGTCCCCCTTCGACCTGTCCGGCGGTCAGAAGCGCCGGGTAGCCATCGCGGGGGTCCTGGCCATGAAACCTTCCACCCTCATCCTGGATGAGCCCGCCGCCGGGCTGGACCCTGCGGGGCGCCGGGAGATGCTGGATCTGCTTCGCTCGCTGCATGCAAGCCGCGGCCTGACCCTGGTGATGGTCAGCCACTCCATGACCGACGTGGCACGGCTGTGCCGGCGGGTTCTGGTGATGAACCAGGGCCGTTTGGCCATGGACGGCACGCCCGGAGAGGTCTTCTCCCGACCCGAAGAACTCAAATCCATGGGGTTGGGCCTGCCCAGGGCGGCTGCCCTGGCGCTGGCCCTGCGGGAAGCCGGCTTCCCCATCCCCGAGGGCCTGTGGCGCATGGAGGATGTGGAGCAGGCCATCCTGGACGCGCTGAAAGGGGGGAACGGCGCATGAACGTGGTCCTCGGACAATTTTTCCCCGGGACTTCCGTCCTGCATCGGCTGGATCCCCGCACCAAATTGCTGCTCACCCTGGTGCTGATCGTGTGCATCTTCCTGGTCCGGGGCTTTCTGGGCTACGGAGTGCTCTTTCTCTTCATCCTGCTGGCGGCCCGGGAATCCAAAGTCCGCCTGAAAACCCTTTTCAAAGCCGTAAGGCCCATCCTGTTCATCATCGCCCTCACCGTGGTGCTGAATGTATTCTTCGCCACAGGGGGCACCGTGCTGGTCCGGTGGTCCTTCGTCACCATCACAAAAGAGGGCCTCATCAACTCCGCCTACATGGCGCTCAGGCTGATCCTGCTGGTGCTGGGCACCCAGCTGCTCACCTTGACCACCTCCCCCATCGCCCTCACCGATGGGCTTGAGCGGCTCATGTCGCCCCTGCGCAGGGTGGGCTTCCCCGCCCATGAGCTGGCCATGATGATGTCCATCGCCCTGCGCTTTATCCCCACCCTGACAGAAGAGGCGGACAAGATCATCAAAGCCCAAAAGGCCCGGGGCGCCGACTTTGAAAGCGGCAGCCTGGTGAAGCGGGCCAGGGCCATGCTGCCCATCCTGGTGCCCCTCTTCGTGTCGGCCTTCCGCCGTGCAGACGAACTGGCCCTGGCCATGGAGGCGCGCTGCTACCGGGGCGGTGAACACCGAACCCGCATGAGGATACTGCGTTTTACCCGGCTGGATACCCTGGCTTTTGGGCTCACCGGGCTGGTGCTGGCCTTGGGCGTTTGGCTGCCGGTATGAGGGTACGGCTGATCGTCGAATACGACGGGACGAACTACGCGGGCTGGCAGCGCCAGGACAACGCCCTGGCTGTCCAGCAAGTGTTGGAAGAAGCCCTGGCCAAGTTGACCCGGGCCCCCGTGAGGGTTGCCGGGGCGAGCCGCACCGATGCCGGGGTACACGCCTTGGGGCAGGTGCTGCACTTCGACACCCATTGCCCCATCCCGCCGGAAAAATACCCCTTCGCCCTCAACCCCCTGTTGCCGGATGACATCCGGGTGCTGGCGGGGGACCGGGTCCCGGATGCATTCCACGCCCGCTTCGACGCCAAGGGCAAGCGCTACCGCTACCTCATGTACGACCGCCCCCATTCCAGCGCCCTGTACCGCAACCACTGCGCCCATTCCATCTACCCCCTGGATACCGGGCGCATGCAGCGGGAGGCGGAGGCCATGCTGGGTACCCATGACTTTGCCGCCTTTGCCGCCAGCGGCAGCCTGGTGAAGGACACGGTGCGTACCGTCACCCTGTGCCAGGTCCGGCGAAAGGAGCCCTTTGTGGAACTCATCATCGAAGGTACGGGATTTTTGTACAACATGGTCCGCATCCTGGCCGGTACCCTGATGGGGGTGGGCAGCGGAAAGCTTCCCCCCGGCACCATCGAAAGAGCCCTTCGCTCCTGCAACCGCCTGAGCCTGGGGGTCACGGCGCCGCCCCAGGGGCTTACCTTGTTGCAGGTATTCTACGAATAAAGACCGGCGCTGCAGGCGCCGGCCCTCAATCCAACCAGAACTCTTTCTCTATTCAGCGCTGAGAAACTGTGCCAGCGCTTTTTTATTTTTCTTCAATTTGGGCACCATCACGGACATTTTGGAGATCTTTTTGAAGGAGAAGCCCCCGTCGATGGGGATGCGCAGCTCCCTCACTTCGGAATTTTTGAGCTCGAAGGCGGCCGGGGCCAGATTGACCAGGTCCATCAGCGTCATATCGGTAACAACTTCATCCAGGTTGATGATGGCCATCTCCGCCAGCTGGGTCATGGACATTTCCTTGATCTTTTCCATGCACTTCATGACGACCTCACGCTGGCGCACGGTGCGGCCAAAATCCCCGTCCTTCGTGCCGTAGCGGTAGCGGGCGTAAGCCTGGGCTTGCTTGCCGGTGAGGGTCTGCAGCCCGGGCTTCCGGATGTAACCGTCCTCGTCGGGCAGCTCCAGCACCAGGTTGTCCTGATAGATCACCGCGTTGATGCGGGGCAGATATTTTTCGGGCACGTCGATCTCCAGCCCCCCCAACTGGTCTATAACATCCGCAAGGATGGAGAAGTTGACCGCTATATAGTGGTCCACCTTGACGCCGAAATTCTTCTTGAGGGTCTTGATCAACAGGTCCGGCCCGCCGAAGGCGTAAGCCGCATTCAGGCGGTTGTTCTTTTTGCCGGGGATCTCCACGTACAGATCCCGCATGAAAGAGACGAGCTTGATGCACCCGTGGTCGGCATCCAGGGACAGGAGGATCATGGTGTCCGAGCGCCCCGTCTTTTGCCCGGGCCGGGCGTCCAGGCCGATGAGGAGGATGTTGGTCACGCCGTCGATGGCAGCCATGATGTCCTCGCTGGGGACATAGCCCGGCAGCAACTCCTCCAGGTCTGCTTCCTCTTCCGCTTCCAGGTCGATCTCCTCTTCGGGATCCAGGATCACGTCCTCCTGGAACTGTGCCTGCTCTTCAATATCCTCCCGGGCGGGCATGATACGCTCCGCCGGCACGGCGACGGCGCCAAAAAGCAACGCAAGGGAAAGGCAAAAGGCAATCAGTGAACGAGTATTCCACATACGAACACCTCCAGGGCAGGCTTATTGAGCCTCTAATTGAATTATGTACCGCCCGTAGGATGTCCCCTTGACCTTTTGACCGGGCTCCAGTTCCGGGAAGGGCATGCGATCATCCCAGTAGTACAGGGTTTCCACATCGTCGGGAGCGGTCCGGATGATCACATCGTGGATCAGGACTCCCTCTTCCCCGGTCCGCGTGGCAGGGTCCAGGGAAACGAAGGACCCATCCAGCCCGCGGCTACGCCCCGTCCGTACATCGTTCACAAAGCGTACATAGCGCACTTGTGGCGCACAGTACATACTGTAGGTGAAAAATGCTGCCATCAGCGGGAGGATCAACCCACAGATGGCCAGGATTTTGACGCGGATCACAAGGCCCAGCACGAAAAGCAGGAGGGCGCATCCCGCCAATACGGCGGGCATCACGGCGGCACGCTTCCTTTGACGTTTCGCCTGGGTCAAACGTTCCTCGGTATACATTTACAGCTCCTTCTGGCGGAGAGCCTGGGCCATCAGGGCATTGACCAGGGAGCCCGCTACCGGGTTTCCGCCCCGCTTCCCCCGGACCACCACACAGGGGATATCGCTCTCCCAGATGCGCTCCTTTAACTGGATCGCATTGGTGAAGGCGTTGGGTGTAGCGATGACCACCACATCCTTCATTTCCCGGGTGGCGGAGCGGGCCAACAGCCTGCCCAGGGCCATGGGGGCAGTGCCCACCGCGATCAGCTTCAGACCTTCCATGGCCAGTGCATGGTCCATGGCGATCTCGGCCCGGGTTGTCCGTTGCTGCTCCGCCATCTCTTTGATCTGCAAATTATCGATGAAACAATATAGACCGAGGCCCAGCCGGTCGGCCATCTGTCGGTCGATACAGCCCAGCAGGATACGGGTGTCCGTGATGATGCTGCCCGGCTTCATCATCACATGGCGCACCATGGTCAAAGCGGTGGGGCTGAAGTGGATGTTCTGGGTGGCTGCCTCGTTTCCGATCTCATCGCTGACATAATCCACGATGGCGCTCATTTCACTGGTCAGGTAGGGCATGGAGCTCTTCCTGCGGGAATTCCTGGCATCTTCCTTGCGTATGGGCATATACGAACACAGCCTTTCTGGCCGGATGAACATAGAGTTCACGCGGTTCCTTGTACATCTTGCTGAGCGTAATCATAGCAAACCCCTGGCCCTTCTGTCAAGCACCGTCAGTTTAGTTCTGCTCGTATAGCCCTCCGCTTATATTACATTATTGTTTTATTTTCTTGACCTGTCTTTAGCGTCAGGGCTCCATCTACCAGGTCCACCGTAAGCTCGGTGCCCGCGGGAGCGCCCTGGCTGATGAGATACCGGGCCAGCATGGTCTCGATCTTGCGCTGGATGAAGCGCTTGAGGGGACGGGCGCCGTACACCGGATCGTAGCCCTGGTCTGCCACATATTCCTTGGCTTCCGGGCTCAACCGGATCAGGATCCGCTTGTCCTCCAGTCGCTGGTTCAGATCCTTTATGATCAGGTCCACGATCTCCCCGATCTCCTCCCGGGTAAGGGGCTTATACAGCACGATCTCGTCCAACCGGTTGAGGAACTCGGGCCGGAAGTGATGGCGCAGCATCTCGAATACCTGGTCCCGGGCCTCCTCCAGAATAACCCCCTCCGGGGTGATGCCATCCAGGATGGTGGTGGAACCCAGGTTGCTGGTCAGGATGATGATGGTGTTCTTGAAATCCACGGTGCGCCCCTGGGAGTCGGTGATGCGCCCGTCGTCCAGCACCTGCAGCAGGATGTTGAACACATCGGGATGCGCCTTTTCCACCTCGTCGAAAAGCAGCACGCTGTAGGGACGCCGCCGCACGGCCTCGGTCAACTGTCCCCCTTCTTCGTAGCCCACATAGCCCGGAGGCGCTCCGATGAGCCGGGACACCGAGAATTTTTCCATGTACTCCGACATGTCGATGCGCACCATGCTCTTTTCATCGTCGAAAAGGGCTTGGGCCAGGGCCTTGGCCAGTTCGGTCTTTCCCACCCCCGTAGGCCCAAGGAACAGGAAAGAGCCGATGGGCCTGTCCGGGTTCTGGATCCCCGCACGGGAGCGCAGGATGGCCTCGCTGACCTTTTCCACCGCCTCGTTCTGGCCGATAACCCGCTGGTGCAGGATCTCCGGCAGCCTCAGCAGTTTTTCCCGCTCGCTCTCCATCATCCGGGAAACCGGGATCCCGGTGCGGGATGCCACGATGCGTGTGATCTCGTCCTCGGTGACCCGATCCCGCAGCAAGGCCGCGCCGCTCCTGCGGCTCTCCGCGAAAGCCTCTTCCTCTTCCAGCTCCTTCTGCAGCCTGGGCAGGGTGCCGTACTTGAGTTCGGCCGCTTTGTTCAGGTCGTATTGGCGCTCCGCCATTTCGATCCGGGCATTCACCTGTTCGATCTCTTCCCGGATCTTCTGGACCTTGCCGATGCCTTCCTTTTCCCGCTCCCAGCGGGCCTTCATGGCGGCCAACTCCTCCCGCATGTCCGCCAGTTCCCGCCGGATCTCCTCCAGGTGCTCCAGGGCCACCGGGTCGGTTTCCTTGTTCAGGGCGGCCTCCTCGATCTCGTGCTGCATGATGCGCCGGGACAACTCGTCCAGCTCGGTGGGCATGGAATCCATTTCCGTGCGGATCATGGCACAGGCCTCGTCCACCAGGTCGATGGCTTTGTCGGGCAGAAAGCGGTCGGAAATGTACCGATCCGACAGGGTAGCTGCCGCGATCAGGGCCTGGTCCTGGATCCGAACGCCGTGGAATACCTCATAGCGCTCCTTGAGGCCCCGCAGGATGGAGATGGTGTCCTCCACCCCCGGTTCCTCCACCAACACCGGCTGGAAGCGGCGCTCCAGGGCGGGGTCTTTTTCGATGTATTTCCGGTATTCGTCCAGGGTCGTGGCGCCGATGCAATGCAGTTCCCCCCGGGCCAGCATGGGTTTGAGCATGTTGCCCGCATCCATGGACCCCTCGGTCTTGCCCGCCCCCACGATGGTGTGCAGTTCGTCGATGAATAAGAGGATCCTGCCTTCGCTCTCTTTGATTTCGGCAAGCACCGCCTTCAGGCGTTCCTCAAATTCGCCCCGGAACTTGGCTCCGGCGATGAGGGCGCCCATATCCAGGGCAAAGATCTGCCGCTCCCGCAGGCTTTCGGGCACGTCCCCCCGGACGATGCGCTGGGCCAAACCCTCGGCGATGGCTGTCTTGCCCACACCGGGCTCCCCGATGAGGACCGGATTGTTTTTGGTCTTGCGGGAAAGGATACGCACAACGTCCCGGATCTCCCGATCCCTGCCGATCACCGGGTCCAGCTTTTGCTGTCGCGCCAAGGCCACCAGGTCCTGTCCATACTTGGCCAGCACGTCATAGGTATCCTCCGGGGTGTCGCTGGTCACCCGGGTATTCCCCCGCACCCCCTGCAGCGCCTGAAGCACCCCATCCTTTTTGACCCCGAAGCGTGTAAACAATCCCTTGATGGTCCCGTTCCCCTCATCCAGCAGGCCGAGGAGCAGATGCTCCACCGAAATGTATTCGTCCTTCATGTGTTTTGCCGCTTCTTCCGCAGCGGCAAGCACCCGATCCACGTCCTGGGCGATGTATACCCTGCCCGCTTCCCTGCCGGGACCGGACACGGAGGGGATGGCTGACAATGCCTGTTCGCAGGCTCGCAGCATGGCCCTCGCGTCCACGTGTATTTTTCCCAGCAGTTCGGGCACAAGGCCCCCCTCCTGGCCTAGCATGGCATGGAGCAGGTGTACCTGTTCGATTTGCTGGTTTTGCCGGCGAATGGCCGTATTCTGGACGTCCCGGATGATCTCAATGGTTTTTTGTGTAAATTTGTTTGCGTCCATCTTCCGGACCTCCTTCATTTCATTTCTATGGTTTGGTTTGATTTGTTTTTGACCTTCTTTGACTATTATAACCGCAGATGGCTCCCTTGTCAAATGAACTTTTTGTAAATGAAAAAACCCCCGCGCAACCGCAGGGGCAAAGGAAGCTTTTTCTACAAACCGGACTTTTTTATGAGCCGGTTGAGCAGGAGGGCGGCCCCTCCGTCCGCCAGCGCCTCCAGGATCATGGCGACCCCGGTAAAGCGCATCAGCATCCTGGGCTCGGTAAAGGGATTGCGCAGCACCACCACGCCCAGGATCAGGGTGACCACCGCCCCCACCAGGGGCGGGACCCAGTTGGCCTTCATCTGCCGGAACCGCAGCACCATTTCCGCCTGCAGGCAGGCGGCGGCGACCAGGGCGAAACCGATCAGCACATGGGCGACGCCCCCCAGCACCTTGGGCATGAACATGATGATCAGGCCGCCGGCCACCGTCACCAGGCCGATGCCAAAGCCATAGTCCTTCGGGTACTCCCTCTCTTTATAGTGCCTGTATACCTTGCCGGCGCCGGCAAGGACCATCAGGCCCCCCATCACGAAACACAATACGTCCCAGCTCAGGCCGGGGAACAACAGCAGCAACAGGCCAACCACAAAAAACAGCAGGACCCGCGGCGTCGAATCTCCTCTCAAAAGACCTTTGCGGATACCCATGAGCATTCCTCCCCTTTCTATCGGTCATGTACACATTATACGCCTCCCAGTGTTAAGATACATAGTATGTCCGCCCTTCTCCGGGTTTTTTTACTCTGTCGGATCCCATGGTTCAGACAATACGGAAACTTATAATACAAAATCTCTTGCCATCATGCAGGAATTCTCCTATCCTTTATCGAATACAAGTATTGATTTTAATGGAATGTGGAAAAGGTGACCGGGAAAGGCGGGGAATGCCGATGAATGGTCACATTTGGTACACCGGCCAATAAAAAGGTAGGAGGAACACGAGTATGCGGATCACCATCTCTGGCAAAAACGTACACATCAGCGATGCGCTTCGGCAGCGGATCGAGAAAAAGCTTGGCAAGCTGGATAGATTTCTTGTGGAAGACGAAGACGTGCAGGTGCGCTTGTCCCAGGCGCGGGGCGGGCGCAACACGGTGGAAATCACCATCATGTTCGACGGCATCATCCTCCGGGCGGAAGAAACCAACCCGGATATGTTCCTCTCCGTCGACAAAGCCGTGGACATCATCGTGCGGCAGATCCGCCGCCACCGCACCAAGTTGGAAAAACGGCTGCGCGCCGGGGTATACGAACAGCAGGCGCCGGATTTCGAGTTGCAGGATGAGGCGGTTCTTGTGCGCACCAAGCGCTTCGTGATGAAGCCCATGAGCGTGGACGATGCCATCGCCCAGATGGACTTGCTGAACCACAATTTCTTCCTTTTCCTCAATGTCGAAACCGATTGCGCAAGCGTCGTGTACAAGCGGGTAGACGGCAACTACGGCCTGCTGGAGGCAGAAAACGCCTGATCCGATGCGGCATTATGGGGCCCGGGGAACAAGCTGCTCACAGGGCCCCTCCAGGCATGGAGCAAAGGATACACTATGAAACGTACGATCGCCCTGCTGCTGGTCACGTTGATCCTGTGCCACGGCGTCCGCGCCCAGGATGTGCTCGGGGACGGCGAGCTCAAGCGGGCTCAGCTTTTTGGCCTGATCAGCGAGGTCCCTTCCGACCCGGAGGCCATTGTCTCCCCCCGCATGGGGCTGACCATGGTGGCGGATGCCTTGGCCCTGTCCCTGGGCGCCCGGGACGGTGTATTCGACAACGTGGCGTTGACCGCGCCGGAAGAAGGTTCGCTGCTCCTTCGGGAATTCTGCATGGCCCTGGGCCGTGCCGGGGATCGTATGGGGGTGCCCGTGGGGGAGGACCTGTCGGTCCACCAGGCCTTTTCCGGGGCCATCGGGCGCAGCGCGTATTTCTCCACGAAAGACGCGCCCTATCTTGCCCGCAACGGCAAGCAGTACGAAAACGAACTGCTCTACTGCGTGGCTTTTTGCTGCGGCACCCCTTCGGTCACCACCGGGCTCACCCTGGTGGATACCCGGTTCCTGATCGAAAGCGTCCTGGACGCTCCCCTCTCCTGGCAGGCGGCGGTGGCGGGCGCGCTGCGGCTGTTCGAGGCGCTCCCCTTGCGTACCGCGGGGGCGGACCCCGAAAGCCCGGCAGATCCCGAGCCCAACCCCGCCGCAAAGTTCACCTGGATCGAGGTACAAAAACCCCTGGTCAATGTGCGGGAAGAGGCCAGCCTGGATGCCCTCATCCTCACCCAAGCCAGCCAGGGTGAACGCTACCGCTCCTACGGGCTGACCAACGAGGGCTGGTACATCATCGAATACGACGAGGGGTGCATCGGCTATATCTCCGCGGAATATTGTCTGCCCGTGGACCACCGCGAAGCGGCGGAGGGAGAGAGCATCGGCACGGTCACCGTGCTGGCAAATGCCTCCTATGTGCGGGCCTCCCCCGGCAACAGCGGCCGGCGCATCTACACCGCCTCCCAGGGCCAGTCCTTCGAGTGCCTTGGGGAGGAGGGCAACGGTTGGTACCGGATCCGGCTGAAGACCGGAGAAGTAGGCTACATTTATCACAAGAACTGCGCTCTGACCTGGTTTGATTAGAAAGGTGGTTGACCATGAAGATGATCTTGCGCGACCATTTGGCCGAGGACAGAACCAGGCTGGCCAACGAGCGATCCCTGCTCGCTTATATGCGAACGTTCGTGGGGTTTTTTGCGTCAGGCGCAGGGTTGATCAAGTTGTTCGAAG
>JAAYOH010000061.1 GCA_012520375.1 Clostridiales bacterium | reverse complement strand
TTCCTCGACCACGGAGAGATCGAGATCAGCAACAACCAGGTGGAAAACGCCATCCGCCCGATCGTGGTTGGCCGGAAGAACTGGCTGTTTTGTGATACCCAGGCCGGAGCAAAAGCCAGCGTGATGATCTTCACCATGCTGGAGACCGCCAAAGCGAACGGACTGAACCCGGAAACCTATCTCAACCACCTATTGACCGTTCTGCCGGATCGCTTTGCCCAGGATCCCAAGGCTCCGATTGATGACCTGTTGCCGTGGGCTGCAGACATCCACCGGCAGTTTGCACTGTAGCGTGCTTTATTGAGCGCTTACGAATTTCATACTGAGCATTTAGCTGGTGTATATGATTCCCTCGGGTATGACTCCCTTCGCTAGAAAATCAACCTTCCAAAAAGGGACGACCCCCTGCAGGATCGTCCCTTTTTCCCTTTGTTCTTTTTCTCAGGTCTTAGTCTTTGGTCACCAGGGCCACGGGGGCGCCGATGGAGGGTTCCACGGCTTCGCCCGCCAGGTACTTCAAGGCGTTCTCCACGCCCAGTTCGCCCATCAGGGCGGGCTGCTGCTGCACGGTGGCCACCATGGTGCCCTCTTCGATGGCATCCAGGGCGATCTGCTCGGCGTCGAAGCCGACGATGATGACGTCGCTGCGGCCGTTCTGCTGGCAGGCCTGCACGGCGCCGATGGCCATGTTGTCATTGGCGCAGAACACGCCCTTCACTTCGGGGTTGGCCATCAGGATGTTCTCCATGATGCCCATGGCCTTGGTGGTGTCCCAGTCGCCGATCTGGCTGGACACCACGGTAATCTTGTCGCCGGCGGCGGCAATGGCCTCGTCGAAGCCCTGATGGCGCTCGTTGGCGGCGGATGCGCCGGCCATGCCCTGGATCTCGGCGATGGCGCCTTCGCCGCCCATCAGCTCGATGATCATCTCGGTGGCGATTTTGCCGCCGTATACGTTGTCGGATGCGATGTGGGAGACCACTTCGGCGCCGTTCACCGAGCGGTCGATGGAGATGACGGGGATGCCGGCGGCGGTGGCTTTCTCCACCACGGCGGCGGCTGCGTCGGAGTCGACGGGGTTGTACAGCACGAAGTCCACGCCGGCTGCGATGAGGTCTTCCATGTTGGTGACGTCCTTGGCGGAGTCGTTGGCGCCGTCCAGGATGATGGTCTTGACGCCCAGCTCTGCGCCCTTGGCTTCGATGGCGTCGGCCATGGTGACAAAGAAGGTGTTGGACGTGTCGCTCAGCAGGGCGCCGATGGTGATGTCTTCCGCCATCGCAGGGGCCACGGTGAGGACCAGGAGCAAGCAGATAAGGGTTGCAAGGATTTTCTTCATATTGGTTTCCCTCCAGATAATATATTGCGAACGGGACGTACCCGCAAGCGCCGGTTTCAGTCTTTTTTCACGGATTTCGCGTCCAGCAGCACGGCGGCCAGGATCACGATGCCCTTGACCACGGTCTGGTAGTAGGAGGACACGTTGGTCAGGTTCAGGATGTTGTTCAGCATGCCGATGATCAGGGCGCCGATGATGGTGTACAGCACCTTGCCCTCGCCGCCCCGCAGGCTGGTGCCTCCGATGACCACCGCCGCGATGGCGTCCATCTCGTAGCTCTGGCCCGCAGTGGGGGTCGCGCTGGCTACCCGGGCGGTGACCACGATGCCCGCCACCCCCGCCAGCAGCCCGCTGATGGTATAGGCCAGGGTCTTCACCTTTTGCACATTGATGCCGGAGAGCAGGGATGCCTCCTCATTGCCGCCGATGGCGTACATGTGCCGGCCAAAGGCGGTGCGGTTCAGCAGGTAGAAGGCCAAAGCGTAAATCAGGGCCATGAGGATGATGGGGATGGGCAGCGCGCCCCACAGCACGGCGCCCTGGCCCAGCCCGGTGAACAGCCCGTATCCCGCCATTTTCTTGCTGAGGGAGATGGCGGCGCCGTTGGTGAGCACCAGGGTGAGTCCCCGGAAGATGGACATGGTGGCCAGGGTGACGATCATGGGCTGCAGGCCGCAGCGGGCGATGAAGAAGCCGTTGGCCAGCCCCGCCCCGATGCCGATCAAAAGGGCCGCACCGATGGCCAGCAGCGCCGACCAGGAATTTTCGGGCATCCTGCTTAAAATGAAGGCGCCCATGGCCCCGGAAAAGGCCAGCACCGAACCCACGGAGATGTCGATGCCCCCCAGCAGGATGGCGAAGTACACCCCCGCCGCCAAAATGGCGTAGTGGGAGATCTGCCGTAAGATGTTGGTGAAGTTGCCCACGGTGAAGAAGCGCACGTGGAGGCAGGAAAATACCAGGGTGACCAGCACCAGGATCACCAGGGGCCGATAACTGGTGAGCACCAGCTTGGTGATCCCCCGGGAGCGCTCGCTCACCTTGTTCAGGCGCGCCAGGCACCACAGGGCGCCCGCCAGCAGCAATATCGCCAGCCCCAGCAGCCAGAAGGCATTTTGGAACAGGGTCAGCTTCAGTCCCGTCTCCCCCGCTTCCACCGCCTGGGCGACCCGCGCGCTTCGGGCAGCGCCGTCCAGAAACAGCACGTTGTCGAAGGAATGGCAGGCATTCACCACCGAAGCCGCCAGGGCGAGCCCCAAAATGGCGCACACCAGCATCAGGACGAACAGGATGGCCTTGCTTTGGCTATTCATACGCTTACAGCCTCTTTTCTTTGGATGTCCGAGAGGATGAGGGACATGATCTTCTCCTGGGTAGCTTCCTCCCGGTCAAGCTCGCCCCGCACCCGCCCATCGTAGAGCACCAGGATGCGGTCGCTCATGCCCAGGATCTCGGGCATCTCGCTGGAGATCATCAGGATCGCCACGCCCCGCTCCTTCATCTCGTTGATCAGGTGGTAGATCTCCTTCTTGGCCCCCACGTCGATGCCCCTGGTGGGTTCGTCCAGGATCAGCACGTTGGGCTCGGTCATCAGGGCTTTGGACAATACCACCTTCTGCTGGTTGCCCCCGGACAGGTTCCGGGCCCGCTGCCGCATGGATGGGGTCCGGATGTTGATCTTTTCGATATAGTCGCTGACGATCTCCCGCTCGGCTTTGGCGTCGATGGACATGCCCTTCCGGATCCGGGACAGGGAGGACAGGGTGATGTTCCCCGCCACATCCATCAGCATCACCAGGCCGTTTCGCTTGCGGTCTTCAGTCATGTAGAACAATCCCTGGGCGATGGCTTCGCTGGGCTTCTCCGCCCGGTAGGGCTTGCCGTTCAACGTGACTTCCCCCTTCTCCCAAGGGTACAGCCCGTACAGGGTTTTCGCCAGCTCGGTGCGCCCGGACCCCACCAGCCCCGCCACCCCCAGCACCTCTCCGGCGTACAGGGTCAGGTCGATGTCGTGGACGTGGGCGTTGGACAAGCCCTTCACCACCAGCATCTCCCGCCCCCGGGCAGTCTTCACATAGGGGAACTGCTCCGTGAGTTCCCGGCCCACCATCATGCTGACCAGGTTCTCCATGTTCAGCTCGCGAACGGGCAGCTCCCCGATGAAACTGCCGTCCCGGAGGATGGTCGCCCGGTCGCAGATCTCAAAGACCTCTTTCAGCCGGTGGGTGATGTAGATCAGCCCCTTGCCCTGGGCCTTCAGCTGGCGGATCACCCCGAAGAGGCTGTCCACCTCCTCGTCGGGGAGGGCGTCCGTCGGCTCGTCCATCACGATGACCTTGGCGTCCAGCAACAGCGCCTTGGCGATCTCCACCATCTGCTGCTGGGCGATGGACAGGTTTTCGATCCGCTCCCGGGGATCCAGCTGGACCCGGACCCGCTCCAGCAACTCCCTGGTGGTCTCGATCATGGTGCGGATATCCAGGGCTCCGGACTTTTTCTTCCGTTCCCGGCCCAGGAAGATGTTCTCGTAGATCCGCATCTTGGGGATCAGGTTCAACTCCTGGTGGATGATGGCGATGCCGTCATCCTGGGCCTGCCGGACGTTGCGGTAGCTCACAGGCTTTCCCTGGTAGAGGATCTCCCCCCCGTCCCGGGCGAGGACCCCGGTCAGCACCTTCATCAGGGTGGATTTCCCCGCCCCATTCTCCCCCAGGAGGGCCATGACTTCCCCCTCGTAGACGTTCAGATCCACCTCCCGCAGGGCATGCACCCCGGGAAAGGATTTATCGATCCCCTTCAATTGCAAAATCATCTTGCCCATGGGCACCTCCAGACAGGGGGCCGCACTTCCTGCAGCCTTCAATGGTATTATACAAAGAGGGCACGGGATTGTCAAGAAAAAGTGAAGCGGGCGCCTGGCCGGTTTTCTGCATTTTGGGCATTCCCTGCGGCCCGGCCCATCCTTCCTGCCGCAGGGGGATATGGCTGTGCAACAATCCCTGTCGACGGGAAAGCGTACAGGGGTTATCGTCACAGCGAGGGGACCCGTATTATGAGATGAAGTTAGGGGTTTCTAAGCGAATACATAATTGCAGCTTTATCATAAAGTATTTTAAATTCCTCATCCTCTTTGTATTCAGTTTGGCTCAGCCTCCCCAGTTCGTCGATGCCGGCTTTCGCGCCGGCTACGTCTTGCGCTTCTACTTGGGCATAGCTCAGGTTGGCAAGCCCCTTAGCGTATTCAAGCGCGATTTCTCTGTCGCCTTTGTATTCGCTTTGGCTCAGCCTCGTCAGTTCGTCGATGACGGCTTTCGCGCCGGCTACGTCTTGCGCTTGTACTTGGGCATAGCTCAGGATGACAAGCCCACGAGCGTATACAAGCGCGATTTCTCTGTCGCCTTTGTATTCGGTTTGGCTCAGCCGCCTCAGTTCGTCGATGCCGGCTTTCGCGCCGGCTACGTCTTGCGCTTGTACTTGGGCATAGCTCAGGATGACAAGCCCACGAGCGTATACAAGCGCGATTTC